>JANNRO010000334.1:0-1911 GCA_031401505.1 Planctomycetia bacterium | reverse complement strand
ACGTTGCCGACGTTCGGCTTGTTTCCAGAGGTCGATCTGCCACCGTTCTTTCGGGAGACGACGTTTGCTCCGATCATCCTCGGCGTCATGCTCGCGCACGTGTTGGACAGTCCGCGTGGATTCGGCATGGTCTCGTGCCTTCTCGGCGGCCGGCGCACTCCCGTGCTCGTTCTCGCGATCGCGCTGATCGCTGCCAGCCACCCGGCGGAGGACATCTCCGGATGGCCGAGGCTCCTGATCCACTGGAGTTTCGCGGCGCTGGTCGCCTCCTGTGTCATCAGGGAGGATCACTGGCTGAGACCGATCCTCGGTTTCCGGCCCCTCAAGCGCATCGGGACGGTGAGTTACGGCATCTACCTCTACCACTTGTTGATCGCGCACGTGGTCGTCGCGTTGCTCGTGCGGCTTCAAATCGCCTCGCGGAGCGTGGTCTTCGTCTTAGCCGCGGGCGTGACGTGGTTGGCGGCGGAAGTCAGCTTCCGCTGGTTCGAGTCCCGGTTTCTCGCGTTCAAGAATCGAAACGCAGCGCCACGTGGCGCCTGAGCCTCGTTTGGCGCGGTGACTCCAAGCAGGTATGTCGCGCCCCTTCTCGTGGGCGTCTCAGAAGTGACGGGCGCGCGAACGTCCGATCGACCATGGACGGGCCGCACCGGCCACGGCCAATCTCCCAGCCGGCCTTTGCTCGCACACGTCGGTCGCCGACTGGCCGAGGCGCCAAGTGGTGTCTAATTCGTTCGACAGATGTCGTGCACACGCAACGGTGCCGAGAGCGGGTCGATTCGCGAGTCGGCATAACCGGTTCCGAGTTCTCGGGTTGTACGATGCGGCTCGGGAAGGCGTTCATGGGAACGATGCTTGCGTTGCGGTCGTAGCCGCGCCGTTCGGCCGGTGTTGGGACTCAAATCGTCGGGAGGACACGTTTCATGCTTCGCACGCGATCCATCGCCTTGCTCGTCGCCGCATCCGGCGCACTCGCCGCCATGCCGTCGAAGTCGTACGCCGTCTTCGACGAGCAGACTCTGACCGGTCGCGTGTTCTGTGATCAGGACGGCGACGGGTCGGGAGCCGGAGACCCCGGGGTGGCCGGGGTCGATGTGTTGATCACGAACGACCAGTGGAGCGGCCCCGAAGTCGCCACGACGGACGCCAACGGTGTCTGGACGTTGGTGACCGAGTACTTCGGGGACTTCTTTATCACGGTACCCGCCGGACAGACGGAACTCGCGGGCGGTACGGCGACGACGTCGTCGCCACTCTTCGTCTCGCTCGACATTGAACTCGATGCAAACACGACGACCACCGATTTGGACTTTGGCTTCTCCGGCGTCTGTGCTGAGGAGAAGCAGAGCCTTTCCGGTCGCGTCTACTGCGACCTGAACCGTGATGAGTCGGGGCTGGGCGATCCGGGCATCGCCACCGTAATGGTCAACATCACTCTCGGCAGTACCGTCTGGACCGTCGCGACCGACGGCCAGGGTGCGTGGACGTTCGATGCACCGTCGGCCGGAACCTACTCGATCACCATTCCGACGGGACAGGCTGCGCTCGACAACGACGCGGCGACGACGACGCAACCCGTCTCCGTGACGCGCGCGGCGGGGCAGAACGCTGTCGGCGTCGACTTCGGCTACTTCGGGGCCTGCGCGGGTTGGGTGTTCGGCACGTACACGCAGGGTGGGTGGGGTGCGCCGCCCAATGGAAACAACCCCGGCGCGATCCTCGCGAACAACTTCTCCCGCGTGTTCCCGAACGGGATCACCGTCGGATCGAAGTGCACCATGAAGTTCACGTCCGCGTCGGCGGTCGAGGCTTTCCTTCCCGCCGGCGGTACCCCGAGCAAGCTCGGGAAGTCGGCAACCAACCCGACGTCCACGGCGGCGGGTGTCTTCGCGGGTCAGGTGCTCGCTCTCA
>JANNRO010000333.1:0-11939 GCA_031401505.1 Planctomycetia bacterium | reverse complement strand
GGTCGTCGGGCGCGTGCTCGAGCCCCTTCTCGAAGTGCTCGGTCGCGTCGTCGTAGTCCTTGCGCGTCAACGCGTGGCGCGCCCAGACGAGATACGGGCGATCGGCCTTGCGCTTCCCGATCTGCTCGTCGCGCAGTTCCACGAGCCAGGTCTTCCAGACCTCGTCCATGTCGTCGACGGACTTCGCGAGCCGTGCCTTGTTGGCCTTGGCCTCCGGCACGCCCTTCGTCGGCGGTTGCGGATGCGCCAGCACGACGTCCTCGAACGTCTTGATCGCGGTCTTGCCGACCTTGCCGCCCGACGCGTTGACGTACTGGCGAAACGCATCCCGATAGACGAAGCGCCCGTCGGCCAGGTCCTGACAGTTCCAGAGGTAGTAGACGACGCCCCATGTCGGTGCGTACCAGGGCGGGCCCCACGCGTACTCGTTCTCGAGGATGATGCGGAACGTCGCGGCCTTCGATGGATCGCTCTTGGACGGCGCCGCAGGGTCGATCCCGTCCGAGGCCGACGTCATCCAGCCCCGCTCCATTTTCTCGACCAACGGGAAGAGGCGGTGGTTCGCCGGCAGATTCGTGATCACGGTTCCGTTCGCGAGAATGCGGCTGCCCTCGAAGTACGACGCGAGCCCCTCGTTCATCCACCCGGCGGCGGTCGTCGCGAGCGAGACGAACTGGTGAGCCGCTTCGTGGAACAGCGTGCCGACCATGCCCTCGAAGCCGCCGTCGGCCGAGGTCTCGACGCTGTCGCCCGTGAAGTGTCCCCCGCTCCACTCGACCGGCGGACCCTTGCCGAGTTTCAAGTACTCGGCGTGGGTGCGAAAGAGGTGCAGCGCGATCTTCGGGACCGACTTCCCGTCGGCCTCCGTGCCGTAGCGGAAAAAGCGCCGGTAGAACGCGTTCATCTGCTCCATCACCTCGGCGGAGCGCACGAGCACCGCGTAGCCGGCGTCGGTCTCCGTGACGTAGTTCTCGCGCTCGATTCTTGCGCGGGTGTCCCACGTCGCGTGCTCGAGGTCGTGCTTGCGAATCCACTCGACCGAGACATCGGCGAGCAGGTCCTTGGCCTTCGCCGACTCGGCGAGACTCGGATCGGGCGCCGACGCGACGCGCTGGATCGCGTCGGAGAGGTCCGCGCGATCGGGCGCCAACGCGAGCGCCTCGCCGTAGACGCGGATCGCCGCGTGCGGGCGCTTCGCCTTCTCGTACTCCTTCGCCAGCGAGACGAGGCGCTCCAGGAACATCTTGTCGAGAGCCAGGACCTCTTTCGCGATCGGGTCGGCGGCGTCGAGTCGGGCGCGCGCGGCTTTCGTCTCGGCGGTCGGTGCCTTCTGCGCCACGAGCAGCGCGACGAGGCGATGGAGGGCGTAGCCCTCTTCGTCGGCGTCCTTCGCCGCCGCCGCCCATCGGGCGCCCAAGTCCCACGCCCTCGGGCTCTTCGCGTCGCGCTCCAGCGCGCGTCCGATCTGTGCGTGGGCTTCGTCGAGTTTTCCGTCGGCGAGCGCGCGCTCCCCCGCGATCAACGCCGAGCCGAACGTCGACGCGTCGTCCGCCGACGGCCCCCCGCGTGTCACGGGCGCCAGGCATGAGACGACGCCGACCATGGCGCACGCGATCCGGCGCGTGCCGACGCCGAGGATGCGGTTCGTCTCTCGAGCCGTGGGGCGGCGGAGAACCTGTCTCAGATCGGGTCGAGAGTCCACGGATGCGAGCCTACCCGACCCTCGGAATCGGCGCGATCCGGCGTTACTTCGGCGACGACGCGCCGGCCACCCCGTCGTGCTTCAGGAAGTACTTGCGCGCCAGCGCGACCAACTGGTTCTCGCTCAACTGGTCGACCGTTTCGTACCCCACGATCAGTTTGGCCGTGGAGGTGCGGTGCTTCTCGGCGTAGTGCTTGAAATCGGCCTGGGCGGTGTGGCCGCCGGTCACCAGAACCTGGCCGACGCCGAGCAACGAGTCGCACACCTCGCCGAAGAACTCGTGCTCGGTCCGCACGGTGCTGCCGTGCTGACGCGTGTGATGCGTATGAACCTTGACCTGATGCGCCTGCACCTGGTTCGCGTCGAACTGCAGTACCTGTGCGCGCTGATGGTCGAGCCAGATGACGGCGTGGAAGAGCGGCATGGCGTGGCTCCGGGGGGGCAGTGCCCTCGATCGGGCGCCACGAGTTGGATGCCGAAAACGAGAAAGGGGGTCGAGTTTCGGCCCCGGCCCCCTTTCGATGCCTGCAGACCGACGAGGAAACCGGGCGCCACCCTGTGAATCGCCCGCCGAAGCGGCAGTCGGCGGCCCTCGGACGCGGGTCCCGTTGTCGATTCCGGCGCGTCCCGACGGCGTCAGCGTCCTCGGCGGCCGCTGGGCGCCGCGAATTCGCCCAGTGGGAGGTACCCCGACTGATCTCGGTTCAATCGCGCCGGGCCGCCGATGTCCCCGATCGTGCTGATCGCGCTCGTGACGCCGCTCGTGACCGAGCGCTGCCGGTCCCCGTTGTTGTCGGTGCCCGACAGCACCGCGACGACGGCATCGAGGAAACCCAGAGCCTCCCGGTTCTTCTCGAATTTCAGGACCTTGTCGATCACGAACGACGCGCTCTTCGGATCCCGGATGTGCGTCAGCGCATAGAGCCCGAACGCGCGCTTCTGCCAGTCGACACCCGGCGCGAGGACCTTCTCGATCCCGCGCGCCGCGTCGGCGTCGCCGTCGAAATTGCAGAGTCCGATCGCCGGCCCCGCCGACGTCTTGTTGGTCTTCGAGGTGGCGAACTCGCGCAGGAGCGTCTTGCGCACCGCCTCCTGCTTCGCGCCGCAATGCCCGAGCGCACGGTTCAGGTTGTTGCGCACGATCTCGTCCTTCTCTTTCGGAAGGCGCTTCGTCAGCGGTTCGATCGCCGACGCGCTCCCGATGTACTCGAGCGAGACCGCGGCGTTGCTCCGCACCAGATCGCTCGTGTCATCGAGCGCGGACGCGACCGCTGCCACGGCGGTATCGAGCCCCGGTTGCCCCAAGCCGCGGACGATGGAGACGGCCGTGTCGGAGTCCTTGTCGGGGCCCGAGAGCAGGCTGGAGAGGGGAATGATGCAGTCGCCCTGTTTGTCGCCCTTGACGAGTTCCTGGATCGCGACGTCACGCGAGGCGCGATCGGCGACGCCCGCGCGCACCTTCTCCATGCGTTGTCGAATCCACTCCCACCGCTGTTCTTCCGGTGTCCCGGTGACTCCCGGCGCCCCCATCCCGGTCTTGGCTCGATGTGCGACGAGCGCCGAGTCCATCATCGCGAGCAGCGCGTCGACCGACGCGGCGCCCGCGCCGAATTTCCAGTACTCCTTGCGTTCGATCAACACCCCGTCGAGGTGGACGAAGATGTGTTGCGGCGAGACGATGTCGCCCTGGATGCCGAGCCGCGCCTTCAACTCGGCGTAGTCGACGCTCGTCCCGTCGGGCTTGACGAGCACACAGACGAACAAGCGGCTCTTCGCGACGACGGTGGGCGCGCGATACGTGTGCTCGCGCAGTTCCTTGCCGGCGGGTTCCTCGCGACCGTACTTGCCGTCGACGTGCTCGGCGTTGATCGCGATGAAGAGCGGCTTCTTCTCCTTCTTCGCGGCGTCGAACGCGCCGACGACGGTCGGCTGCCAATCGACGTAGGACGGCACTTGTGGCGCGGTCGGCGGGCCGTCGGCATGCGACGGACGCGGGCCCGCGAGCACGGTGGCGGACAGAGCGAGCAGGACGGCCAGTCGACGCATCGAACCTCCCGACACCCGGCGAACAGAGGATACCCGCCCCACAGGCGGCCCGATCGGTCGGGACCAAGAATCGGGGGGCGCGCGGCGCCTTGGACGCCAAGTCGAAGGACTCCTTTTCAACCGCCCGTCGGGACGTTCGGCGCGCCGAGGCGGGCGAGCGGTTCGATGCGCTGGATAGCGGCCCCGGCAGCCCGCTCGTCGGCCGCCGCCCCGCTCTCGAGCAGCCATGCAGCGGCGATCGTCGCGGAGCGCTGGAGTCCCAGTTGGCACTGGATCAGGACGGTCGCCGCCGATCGGTTGGCCCGAATGAACGCCATCGCCTCGTAGAGGGCGACCGACGGCACGGGCACGAGATCGAGGAGCGGGAGGTTCCGGTAGACCGCCCGCTCGCGAAACGCCTTCGGAGCGGTCGACTCCGCCGTGAGGTCGAGCACGGCGAGCGGCCCCGCTCGGACGAGCGCCGAAGCCTCGGCCCGCGTGTGTCGGCGCCCGAAGAGAATCCCGGGCGCGATCTCGTGCGCGGCCGGTCGGCGGCGGAGCCACCGATGCTGGACGATGCGGGCCGCGATGAGCCACGGGAGAAGGCACCACTCCGCGGCGGGAGAAAGCGTGCCGTTCTCCTTGCCGATGAGGCGGCCGTCGCGGCGCGCATACGCGAGCGCCATGATGCCGGTCGCGACGGCCGGCCACCCCCACCAAAGCCAGGCGTCACCCGGAATCGCGAGTGCCGCGAATGCGAGGGACGCGACACAGGCTCTGGCCGCCAGCCGGCGATGGGCCGCCGTGGCCGGCGCCGAGAGTCGCGGACCGTCGGGCCGCACGGCCTGGATGGCCCAACCCATCGCGAACCCCGTCGCGACATCGAGGAGGTGGTGCTGCCAGACGAGCAGGGTCGAGACGCCGATCGCGATGAACCAGATCTTGACGGCAGTTCGGGTACGCCCGCGGAGGTGTCGTCCGTACGTGATCCAGACCAGCGATCGAAGCGCGATGTGGAGCGAGGGTGCGAGGTTGAAGGGCATGTCGTTGGCATAGAGCGCGCGAAACAGAAACGACGTCCATCCCTCGGGCTCGGGCCGTGCCCACCCGTAGCGCAGCGGAAACAGCAGAAAGCACGCGCCGCACGCGAGTACCGCGAGGACGAGGCGCGAGGTCAAGAGGCGAAGTTCCCCGCGGCTGCGGCAGAGAAAGAACGATCCGCAGAAAAAGAGGTCGAGCGTCCAGTACGGCACGACCAGTTCGCGAACGAGCGGGATGTGCCGCTCCCACCCGAAGAAGAGCGTTCCGACGTCGGAGCGCCCGGCGGTGAATCGGTTGCAGGCGCCGTAGACGATCACGAACGCCCCGCCCGCGATCGCGAGGCAGAGCACGGCCACCCAGAAAAGCCCGCGCTCCTTCGGCGGCCGCGGGTTCACGAAACGGCGGACTTCTGCGCGACGCTCACGGTGAAGATGCCGAAGTCATCCACCCACTGCCGTCGTTTCTCGAACCCCGGCGCTCGGACGAGGGCGTCCATCTCCGACTGCGGACGACGGCGCATGATCCAGGGCTTCCCGTCGCGGTTGGGTAGCACGCGGGCGATCATCTCGACCTGCGGATGCCACGGCTGCCCGGTGTACACGAGCCAACCGTTCGGCGGCAACACGGCGTAGATCCCCCGCAACGATCGGACGAGACGCTCGTTGTCGGGAAACAGTTCGTAGAGCCCCGACACGACGACGACGGACGGTCGAGGCGTCACCCCGGCGAGAGATGCCTCGTCGAACGCGTCGCCCCGCTCGTGGGTGATGCGCCCCGACAGTCCGCGGCTGGCGGCATTGGCCCGCCCGGTCGAAAGCGCCGTCTCGCTCCAGTCCCGGCAAAGGACGGTCAGCCCCTCCCCCGCCACCTTGTCGTCGAGGAGGTCGAGCAGGTAGCGCCCGGCACCGCCCGCGATGTCCATCACCCGAAGGGGAAGGCCGTCCTGGCGAATTCGCGCAACCACGTGACGCAGTGCGTCCCGCAGGCACGTGCGGCGCTGACGGATGCCGCGCCAGCCGACCGCGTCGAGGTACCCGCGGTCGATCCACTTCCCGACGCCCAGACGCCCGCGCGCCTCGTTCTCGTAGACGCAGTCGAGCGACTCGCCCGAGTCGAATCCGGTCTTGAAGCCCACGCGGATGCCGTGGCTCAAGCGACCCATCGTGCCCATCGCGAGTCGCTGAAGGGCGAAATTCGGGCGCTTGAACGACAGGGCGGGCAACGGGGCGAGAAGACGCCGGTACTCGGCCTCGGTCGCGGGGTGCGTCAGGTCGGCGCTGAGCCCGCCGATGGGCGGCGCGGCGAAGCAGTGGGCCGCGAACCCGCGGATCGCCGTCGTGACCTCGTCGCGGCAGAGATCGTGAAAGACCGCGTGCCGGGCGCCCTCAAGGTGACGGTGTTCCTTGGCCGCCGAGCCGTAGGCCGCGAAGAAGCGGTCGAGCGCGCCGCGGCGCACGACGCGATCGGCCCCGGCGGAGAAGAGCAGGAGCGGCCGATCCATCACGGCTGCATCGGCGATCACGCGCTCCGACGTGTCGAACAGATCGACGAGGATGCGGGCCGAGATGTCCTTCGAGATCCGCGTGTCGGCGTCGTACTCGGCCGCGATCGCGGGATCCCGAGTGAGCCAGTTGCCGCGGACATAGCTCTTGATCGTCGCGCCGGGCTTCATCTTCAGCGTCAGTCGGATCGCCGCGAGCGCACCGGGGACGACGAGATTGATGTCGAAGGCCGGCGTCGCGAGCACCAGTCCCGCGATGCGGGGCGCGAAGTCGTGCACCCACGTCGCGCCGATCACGCCACCCACGCTGTGCGCAACGAGGACGATCCGTTCTTCGGACACGCCGTGCGCGACGCCGACGTGCGCGATGAAGTCCGCGAGATCACGGACGTATTGCATGAAGCCCGACGCGTGGCCCCGCGCGCCCGGCGAGTCGCCGTGACCGCGCGCATCCCACGCGTAGATGGCGGTGTCCGGCATCTCGAGGCCGGGCACGACCGAGTCCCAGCGGTCGGCGTGTTCATGTCCGCGGTGGAGCAGTACGAGCGCACGCGACGCGCCCTCGGACGGCACCCATGATTTGTAGCGCAGCGCGGCGCCGTCGGCCGCGGTGAAGTGGTGGACTTCGACGCTCGCAGGTCTCATGAGGCCGGCCATCGTATCGGGCAAGCCCTTTGGCCGACCACGGGGTTCTCCGTCGGCATCGAACAGACCGCAGAGAGCCCCCTGGATCGAGGAGTCGCACCCCGTGACGTCGCAAGAACCACACCGCGGACCGACTCCCCCTCGAGGCTGGCGTCCGGGCCCTCGCTTCATCGCGGCCGCGCTCTTTGCAATCCTGCTCGTCGTCGTCTGGCAGTTCTTCCTGGTCAGCGGATCGACGACCGTCGACCCGATCCCCCGGACGACGACGAACCCCGTCGCTCCCGCGAAGTAGCGGCCCGAGCAAGTCTTGGCGAGCCTGCTCCGGATGGGCGGCGACGCACGGCCTCCGTAGAGTGGGGACATGCATAGGCTCACCCCCCTCGTCCTCGCCGCCCTCGCGCTCTGCGCGTGCTCGGGCGCGCCCCGGAACACGACTCCCATGGCGAAGCCGCCGCCCCCTTCTCCCTCCCCCGCCCCTTCCTCATCCCCGAAGGCCTCATCCCCGCAGTCGTCTGCGGATCACATCTCCGTCGACCACATCCTGATCGCCGTCAAGAACCCACGCATGCCCGACGTCCAGCGGACCGAGGCCCAGGCGCGCACGCTGGCACAGGACCTGCTCGCCAAGTTGAAGGCCGGTGGCGATTGGAGCGCGGCCAAGCGCGCGAACAGCGAAGACCCGCCGCCGGGCGGCCCGTACGGGATGTCGAACCGCGGCGTACGAGCCGCGCCGGGCGAGGTGTCGCGCGACCAGATGGTGCCCGCGTTCGGCGACGTGGGCTTTTCGTTGGCCGTCGGCGAGTTGGGCCTCGCCCCCTACGACGCGCGCACGAGCCCGTTCGGCTTCCACATCATCAAGCGGGTCAAATAGCTCCCCGGCGTCGCGGCCGATGCCGTCGTCTCGCACCTCGAGAAAGAGGGTTGACTCGGTGGCTGACTCATCGATCAACGCGCCCCGCGCGCTTGCGGACGGCGGTCGCTTCTCGTCGCACGCGTTCATCGTCGGGAGCGCCCGCAGCGGGACCACCTGGACGCAACTCCTGTTGGCCCAGCACCCGCGGATCGCGACGTCGAAGGAGACCCACCTCTTCTCCCGCTATCTGGGGCAGCTCCTCGCCACCTACGACGCCGACACCTTGAACGAGCGCAGGCGCGGAATCACGCAGCAGTTCTCGCGAGACGAGATGCTCGACGTTTGTGCGCACGCGTGCGAGCGACTGATGGCCCGGATCGCGGACCGCCAGCCGCAGTCGGACGTGCTCCTCCAAAAAATCCCCGACGTCGGGGGCAACGTAGACGTCGTTCACGCCCTCTTCCCCGCCGCGCGCTTCGTCCACGTCATCCGCGACCCGCGCGCCGTCGTCGCGTCCTTGAAGGCCGCCAGTCGGGGCTGGGCAAAGGGGTGGGCCCCCTCCGGGGCCGCGCAGGCGACCCGGCTCTGGCGCAACGCCGCGAGACTGTCCCGCACGATTCCAGCGCGCACGACCGCCTACTTCGAGGTCCGCTACGAGGCGCTCCACGCCGCGCCGATCGAGACGCTGACCGCACTCCACCACTTCCTCGGTCTCGAGACCGACCCTGGTCGCTGCGAGGCCGCGTTCGCCGCGTGCCGGATCGAGGATCTGCGGGAACATCGGGCGACGATGCGCGCGCCGTGGGACGTCAACGCGCACAGCGACGGGTTCTTCCGCCGCGGCGAAGTAGACGCGTGGCGCGAGGAACTGCGATCGGGCGACGTTCGCCGCGTCGAGTCGATCGCGTGGGACCTGATGCACGAATTCGGCTACACCCCCGTGAATGCCCGCCGCCCCCGCCGCTGGCTGCGTGTCTGGGCGCACCGCAAGGCGCGTCACGTCGCGCGCCAGATCGAGCGAGGCGGACGTCGCCTCGTGGACTGGCTCGACCGCCGGTCGCCATGACCGTGTGCCCGGGGCGCTCGAGACGGCGGTCCTGTCCGCCGACGGACGCCGTTTCGTCATGAGGAAGGACATGCCGCCGCGGTTCGTCCGACTCGTGCTCGTGACGCGGGCGGGCGACGTCGTCGGGCAGTGGGCGCCCTTTCCCGTCGAAGTCCCGTGGTGGGCGGAATGCGCCTCGGTCGTCCGTGCGACGCGGGAGCGCCACGGCGTCACCGTGACCCTGCTCCGCATGCTCGAGGCGGAACTGCCATCCCAGCCGGGTGGAACGGTCACGTATCTCGCCGAAGTCGGCGAGCGTGTCGAAGCCGAGCCGTGGGCCGGGACCCTCGGCGACCACCCGCTGCGTCTCGGCTACGCACGCCCCGGAGGCCCCGCCGCGGACCTCGCATGGGCGGATGCGACGCTTGCATCTCGAGGCTCAGAACGGATCGCGCCAGCCGAGCAGATCAAGACGTGGAATCTCTCGAGCCTGTGGCGGCTTCCCGTACGAGGACAGACCGTCTGGTTGAAGGTCGTGCCCCCGTTCTTCGGGCACGAGGGTGCCGTGATCGAACGACTCGCCGACCAACCCGTCCCGCGATTGCTCGCCCACGAGGGCCCTCGAAGCCTGACGCACGAGATTCGGGGCGACGACCTCTACGAGGCAACGCTTCCGACGCTCGCGCGCATGGTGCCGTTGCTCGTCGATATCCAGCAACGCTCGATCGATCGCGTCGACGAATGGCTCGCGCTCGGGCTGCCCGACTGGCGCGGCGACGCCCTCGTCCCATCGATCATCGACGTCGTCGAGCGAACGGCGGCCGAGTTGACTCCCGAAGATCGAACGACGCTCGGCGCGTTCATCGACGGCCTCCCCCGGCGACTGCGCGACCTCGCCGCCTGCGGCATCCCCGACACGCTCGTTCACGGCGACTTCCATCCCGGCAACCTTCGCGGTGACGACACGTCGCTCACCTGCCTTGACTGGGGCGACAGCGGGGTCGGTCATCCGATGTTCGACCAGCCCGCGTTCCTGAGCGCGATCGTGCCCGACGCGGTCGAGCCGATCCGAGCGCTCTGGCACGAGGCATGGCGGACGGCGGTCCCGGGCGCCGATCCGGCGCGGGCGGCCGCGCTGCTGGCACCCGTCGCCGCATGCCGTCAGGCGGTGATCTACCGTGGATTCCTCGATCGCATCGAGCCGTCCGAGCATCCGTACCACAACGGCGACTCGGCGATCTGGTTGAAGGAGGCGGCGCGACTCGTGCGTACGCGCGCGTAGGGCGCCGATACGATGGGCGGATGCCGACGCCCCCCCCCACGACCGCCCAACCGGTCGCTCGTCGGACGACCCGGATCGCGCGCCGCATCGCGCTCGCCGCGCTGGTGCTCGCCCTTCTAGGCGTCGCGTCGATCGGCCTTACGCGTTGCGGCGGTAGCGAGCCGAAACCGGGCGAGCCGCCCCCCGTGGTCCGGTCGTCGCCGAAGTCGGTGACGTTCACCCAGATCATGCTCCTCTACAAGCGCGACAAGAGCGTCCCGACCGTGACCCGCTCGAAGGAGGAAGCGCTCGTACTCGCCCGCACTCTCATCGAACGCATCCGCACGGGCGAGTCGATGGAGACCCTCGTCGCGCAGTACACCGACGACCGGGGCCCCGACGGAAAGCCGTTCAACAGCGGCTCGTATTCGATGGCCCGCAAGAACCCCGCCGTCGAGTCGATCAAATCGACGGCGTTCGGGCTCGACGTCAAGAAGCTGGCGCCCGAGCCGGTCGACTCCGGCTACGCCTACCACGTGATCCGCCGCGACCACTGAGAGTCTGTGAACAAATCCCACGGGGCGTCGGCCGGCGCTTGCGCCCCGATGCGGCGTCGCTCGTCGTCGACGTACTCCTTCGTGCCCGTAGCTCTCTTCACGACCGGGAGCGCGCCTCCTCCTCGCTCCTTGCCTCGTGGCGCAATCGCTCGGCCTTTGGCCCGCGCGGGATTTGTTCACAAACTCTGAGCGTCTGAGCCGCGAGCGGCGAGCGCACCGGGGACTCACATCCCCGCACGCACCACGAGCCACAGGCCGACCATGAGCGCCGCGCCGATCACGAGCGTCAGGACCCAACCGCCCGTGAAGTAGGGAAAGATCATCACGGCGAGGCCGACGAGCAGGTGCGGGAGTCGCTCTTGCGCCTTCCCGTACCGAAACAGCACGAAGCCGACGGCGCTCACCAGAATGCCGACGAGGAGCGTGGGTGTGTCGAGACTCATGCGCGCCTCACTTGCTCTCGACGGCACCGAACGACGGCTTCGTCTTCGAGCGGGGCTTGCCGAGTGCATCGAACGGCACCCACGCCGAGTCGGGGGCACCTGCATGAAGCGCGGGGCTCCTCGTCGAGGGAACGACCCCGGCCCACACCTGGGCGGCCGTCACCCAGCCGTCGACCGCACTCTCGGAGAGGACCGTCCTCAAGTTCGCTGAGTCGACGACGACGTCACCCGCGAGCGGGTAGTTCGGGATCGAGGGCCCCGGTGAACCCGAATTGGAGAATCTCCCGCCCCAGAGAGTCGGGCCGAACGTCACGCGCGCATCCCCGGCGTCGTTGCGCGCGAATTGGGGTGCGCCCTTCGTCGAGAGCACGAGGTTGTTCGCAAAGACGATCTCGTCGTTCGTGCTGACTCCCCCACCCGACGCGTTGCCCTTCGCGAGTCGGAGGATCGCGAACTCGGTGTCGGCAACGACCGTATTGTGGTGGATACGCCCACGGAGTACGCCGCGCACCTCGAATATCGAATCGTCGCAATCGACGATCACGTTGTTGCGCGCCAGTTGATCGACGCCCTCGCGATCGCCGTGCGCCGGATCGAAGAAGTCGGGACCCGTGTTCCCGCCGAGTTGGAGCGCCGCATTCCCGCGAATGCCCCGGATCACGTTGCGCTCGATCAGGATTTCGCTCGATCCGCCCTTGAAGAAGATCCCATGGCTGCCCCTGGCGTTGTCGTGCAGATGGTTCCCGCGCGCCACGGCCCGGTGGACGCCGACGCCGTCGATCAGCGCGTTTCCGATGGCCTCCGAGCAGTCGTTGTCTTCCAGATATATCCGCGAAACCCCGGCAATAGTCGCGGTGTTTCGATTC
>JANNRO010000332.1:0-11185 GCA_031401505.1 Planctomycetia bacterium | reverse complement strand
GGCCCGCGACCTCGGTCGCGGGCCCCTGCTGGGAAGTCGACTCCGCCGATGCGCCGATCCCGCGCCGTCCTCGGTACGGCCGCCGGGGCCATCGCGATCTCGTTCGCGCCGATCTTCGTGCAGGCGATTCCGCACGGTTCGCTCGGGCCGACCGCGATCGGGGCGTACCGCACGCTGCTCGGCGCGTTCGTCCTCGCGTTGATCGCGCTCGTGCGCCGTGAGTCGCTTCGACCGACCCGGCGCGGGCTCTTCTTTACGACCCTCGCGGGCGTGCTCTTCGCGGGCGACCTCTTCGTCTGGCACCGCAGCATCGTGCGGGTCGGCGGCGGGCTCGCGACGATTCTCGGAAACACGCAGGTGTTCTGGACCGCGCTGCTCGGCGTCGTTCTCCTCGGGGAACGCCTGACGGGGCGCTTTCTGCTCGCCGTCCCGGTCGCGATCGTCGGCATCGCGCTCGCGACCGGCGTACTCGGGGGCGACGCGGCGTCCCCGGTCGATCCCCTCGGCGTGGCGTTGGGCCTCGGAACCGCGCTCTTCTACGCGGCGTACATCCACGCGGTGCGCGCCGGTCGGGCGGCGGTGGGCCGCATGGGCGCCGTCGCGCAGATGGCGTGGACGTCGGTCGCCTGCGGCGCGACGCTCGCCGTCGTCGCACTCGCGGAAGGGACGTTGGTCCTACCGCCCGATGCGCGCACCGTGCTCTGTCTCGTCGGCGTCGCGCTCGTCGCGCAGGTTTTCGGCTGGGTGACGCTCGCGACCTTCATCCCCCGGGTGCCGATCGCGCTCGCGGGCCTCCTGCTCCTGCTCCAGCCCGCGTTCGCGGTCGTGTGGGAGGTGCTGTTCTTTGGCCGCGCCTTCACGATGCTCCAGGTCGCCGGCGCGGCGCTGACCCTGCTGGCGATCTATGGCGGCTCGCTCGCGAGGGTGGGTCCGCCGAGCGATGCACCGACCACCCCGACCGCCCCGACGGCCCCGGCGCCCTCCCCCGTCAAGTAGGTTCCTTCCCTCCCCCGACCCCCTCCCATCCGAACCAATGACTTCCCCCGGAGCCCTCCCGATGCGTGACACCCCCAATTTCGACGACGCGAACTTCGCGTTGAAACTCTACGAACTGCGTCGTGAGTCCGAACTGCGCAAGGCGCGCAACATGGTCGGTGACGTCCTCGACGGCGCGCCCTACGAGACGTTCGCCGCCGTGATGCAGTACGGCCACGCGGAGAACGCGCACTTCCGTCAGGTGACGAGCTTCTGGAGCATGTGCGCCTCGTTCGTCAACCGCGGCATCTTCCACCCGGACATCTTCGTCGATACCTGCGGCGAGGCGATCTACACGTACAGCATCTTCAAGCCGCACCTCGCGAAGATCCGCGAAACCAACGCGATGTTCATGATGCAGGTCGAGAAGGTCATCCACGAGCATCCGGCGGCGAAGCAGCGGCTCGAGGTCGTCGACGCGATGCGCGCCGCGTACGCCGCCAGGGAAGCCGCCGCGATGGCCGCGAAGCCGGCGGCCAGGAAGGCCGCGAAGAAGCCGAAGTCGCTCGCGAAGGCGAAGCGGTAGGTAGAGGACGGGCCGCGCCGCGGCGATGGGAGGTTTCCATCGCCGCGGCGCGTATGGTTTGCGGCGTGACCACCGCGACCGTCCCCGCCCTTCGCCCGCCGCTCGCGGGCTTCGCCTACGACGAGTTGCGGGCGTTCCTCGTGGCGCACGAGTTCACGCCGACGCACGCCGACCGTCTGGCGCGTGACGCGATCCGCGGGCGGGCACGCTCGTTCTCGGGGGTGGAGGGGCTCGGGGAGGCGGGGGCGAAGCGGCTCGAGGCGCTGATCGCGCTGCGCTCGACGTCGATCGTCGGGCGGACCGATTCTCCCGACGGAACGGTCAAATTGCTGGTCGAGACGCGGGACCACGAGCGCGTCGAATCGGTGCTGATGCCGCTCGCCAAGCGACGCAGCGGTTGCGTGTCGTCGCAGGTGGGCTGCGGCGCCGCATGCACGTTCTGCGCGAGCGGGCTCCTGGGGCTCAAGCGCTCGTTGACGTCGGCGGAGATCGTCGAGCAGGTGCTCCACCTGCGTGACGAGGCGCGGGCCCAAGGCGAGGTGCTGTCCAATCTCGTGTTCATGGGCATGGGCGAGCCGCTCCACGCATACGACTCGGTCGTGGGTGCGATCCGCCTTCTGACCGACCAACGGCTCCTGGGATTCGGTTGCGGGCACGTGACGGTCAGCACGGTGGGGGTGGTGCCGGGCATCCTCGCGCTGGCCGAAGAGAACCTCGGCGTCCACCTGGCCGTCTCGCTCCACGCGGCCGACGATGCGCTGCGCCGGAGCCTGCTGCCCGTCGGGGGTCGTTGGACGGTGGCCGAGACGCTCGATGCCGCCGAGACGTACCGCGTGCGCACGCGACGCTTCGTGACGATCCAGTTGACCTTGATGGCGGGCATCAACGATGCGCCGGGTCACGCCGAGGCGTTGGCCGACGCGATCGACGGTCGTCCGTTCCACGTGAACCTGATCCCGGTCAATCGGGTCGAGGGCACGCCCTACGAGCCGCCGACGCAGGCCGTGCTCGACGCGTTTCTCGCCGTGCTCGAGCGTCGGCGCGTGATCGCCCATGTCCGCAGCCGCCGCGGCGACGACGTCAACGCGGCCTGCGGTCAGTTGCGGCGCGCGAGTCCGAATCCCGTCAATCGCTGATTCCGGCGGCTTGCAGGCTCGATTCGAGCAGGATCGCCAATCCGACCTCGACCGCGGTCGCGCGCAGGTACGCGAGGTCGAGCTGCCCTGCGCGCGCCTTCAACACGCCCTCCACGTCGCGAAGCTGTCGTTCGAGTTGGCCGCCCGACTGGCGATACCAATCGAGCTTCCGCAGGATGATGTCCTCTGCGGAGGTGAACTGGACGTCCGCCCCCTCCGTCCCGCCGATGCGGAGCGGACGTCGTCGCTCGAGTTGTCGGCGATCGAGCAAGTCCGATCGGGCGACGAAGAAGTCCACCTTCAGCATCCAGTCGAGGTGGATCGCGTTGAACGAACGGCGGTGCTCGATCGCGTCCACGACCGAGATCTCGTCGACGTAGTAGCGAGGAGCGAGCGCCTCGACCAGCGTGTGCGCCTTCTCGAACGGCAGATCGATCACGATGTCGATGTCGTACGTCGACCGGAATTCTCCATGCCGCCCGCTGGCGAACGATCCACCGATCGCGTAGGGGACCGAGAGCGCGTCAAGGACTCCCGCGATCTCGAGGATCACGCGCTCAGGTTCGGAGAGCATCTACGGTCCGGCCAAATCCGGATCCCAGCCCCAGACCTTGATCATCGTCGCGCGGTCGAACGTTCTGGACGCCAACCGAAGGCGCACCTCGCGCTCGGTTGCGCCCGGGTGGTCCTCGCGGATCTGCGCCATCGCGATCGAGCGGACCGCCTGCATCCATGCGCACATCCGCCCGACTTTCTCCGTGCCGTCCATCCGCCGAAGGAGGCCGAAGAGAACCTCCTCCGCTTCACGGCTCGTGTCGGATGACTGAGTCTTGTACACGTCGACCGAATCGTATTCCCGCCGACCCCCGCGGAGGGGGACATCCGCTCGATGACGACCACGGACACCGAGGACGCCGCCGGATCTCCGGATGGCTGCTTCCTTCCGGACCTGACCAGGTTTGGAGGCGTCAGCCCCTCGGGCCGTGGCCGTCATCGAGCGGACGCCACACTTCGGAGTCTAAGCAGGTGCGAGGAAGTTCCTGCACCCTGCCCGCCCTCCGGGATCTCTGAATACAGGTGGTCTGCTGCGCTTTCCGACAGTGACGGAGCACGAACCGAGTCGGGGCTGCTCAGGCCCTCTCGTTGGCAGGATGCCGAAATCCGGTGCGCCGATTCGAGCGCCTGGTGTTACGTTTTTGTTCGTTTTTTACACCCGGTGACACAGATGGGGGTGAAGTTGCCCCATTTCGCGTCCGATCCACGGCAGGAAGCCGAAAACAGGGGGGTGACCGGTGAATGGCGCTCGCCACGATCCCCGGATCGCCCGTTCTAGTGAATTCGTAACACGTTATCAGTAATGTGTTTAGGTGAATCATTGGGCGAATCTTGAATTCCAGTTGCACCGAAGTAGGGCTAGGTGTAACGTTTTGTCACGCCGGGAGCACGGCGGCGCATTCGCGAGGGCTTCGGGCGAGCCATGTACCTCTTCACCGACCATCGCGATCACAAGATCGATAACAAGGATCGGATCGTGATCCCGGCCGCCTTTGCGTCGGCCATCTCGAGCCAGGGGAGTGGCGTGCTCTTCCTGGTCGCGGGCGCCGAAGGTCCGTACGTCGAGGCCTACCCGGGCGACGTGTTCGGACAGATGGCGAACGGTCAGATTCCGAACCGATTCGACGGCGACCTCGCGGCGAAGCGCGTGTTCTTCCAGACCGCGTCGAAGGCGGAGTTGAACGGCCCGGGTCGCATCGCGATCCCGAAACGCTTCATCGATCTCTTTCCGCACGGCGAAGTGCGCGTGTGCGGGATGAACACTTATCTCGAGCTTTGGGACCCCAAGGCTTGGGAGCAGCACGTGGGTAGCAGGGTCCGCGACGCGGGGGGCGCGAGGGTCCCTCCGAAGAGCTGACCCGGGCATGGACCCGGGCCCTTCCGATCTTTCCCATCTCCATCGGCCGGTCCTCGTGGACGAGGTGTTGAACCTCCTCGCTCCGTCGGACCGAATTCAGTCATCGGGTGGCCCGCTGATCGTCGACGGCACCGTCGGCTACGGCGGACATGCCGAAGCCATGCTGGCGGCATGGCCCTCGGCTCGACTCCTCGGGATCGATCGCGATCGCGAGGCGCTCTTGTCGAGCAAGGCGCGACTCGCGGGCTTCGGCCCGCGGGTGCGTCTGTTTCATGCGTCGTACGCCGAGATCGCGGACGTGCTCGAGGAGGCGGGGGAGCGGGCTCCCGTCGCCATCCTGCTCGACGTCGGTGTCTCGTCGCCGCAACTCGATCGAGGCGAGCGCGGCTTCTCGTTTCGCTCGCCCGAAGCCCTCGCCGACATGCGGTTCGACCGCGATGGGGGCGGGAAGACGGCGGCGGATCTCGTGAATCAGCTGGAGGAGTACGAGTTGTCCCGCATCTTCTTCGAGCACGGGGGCGAGCGTCACGCGCGCGCCGTGGCACGGGCGCTCGTGGCCGCGCGTCCCGTTCGGACGCTGGGCGACGTGATCGCGGCGGTCGGTCGCGTCGTGCGGCGCGACGTCTCGGGCATCCACCCGGCGACGCGCACGCTGCAGGCGCTGCGCATCGCGGTCAACGACGAGTCGGGGCACATGGACCGCGGACTAGAGGCCGCGATCGACGTGCTCGCGATCGGAGGGCGGTTGGCGGTGATCAGTTTTCACGGGGGCGAGGAGCGCGCGGTGAAGGCGGCGTTCTCGGCGGCGCGACGGATGGATCGAATTCGGGTGCTGACGACGAAGGGCATCCGGCCGACGGATCGGGAAGTAGCGGAGAACCCGCGGGCGTCGTCCGCGCGGTTGCGGGCGGCGGAGCGGATCGACGGGGTGGCGGGTTTGGGATCGGTGGACACGTAGACGGCGGTCGGGATGGAGGCGTTGCGGTGAGGATTTTCACGGCGATCATGGTGACGGCAGCGGTGCTCGCGACGGCGGTCGTGAGCGTCCGACTCCACCTCCGGGTCGCCTCGTTGCGTTATCGCGTCTCGGGGCTCGAGGACCAGCGCACCCGCGCCGAGCGCGAGATGCGGTTGGCGCAGGCGGAGCTCGAGGCGGCCAAGGCCCCGCGCAAACTGATGGAGCGCTGGGCCGAGTTGCACGGCGAGTCGGCGAGCGTCGCATCCACCGAGCGAGCGGGTCGGATGACGGTCCCGGCCGCCTCGTTGCCGAATCGGACGGCCGAAGACCTCGGCACGACCGACGTGTCTCCCGAGGAGACCGACGTCGTGCGTCCGAATGGCGACGACTCGAACGGTGAGGTGCCGCGATGAGCGCCCCCGTCCGCCCCGTCACCGAACTGCCTCGCTCGGTGCCCGTCGGCACCGCACGTCGGACGATGCGCATGGTCCAGCGCATCCGCCTCCATGTGATCTTCGGCGTGCTCCTGCTCGCGTTCGGCGCGCTCGTCGGCCGGCTGGTTCACGTCCAGTTGATCCACGGCGCGACCTGGCGCGCGCAAGTGGCCGACCAGGGCCGATGGGTTCAGGTGAGGCCGTTGCGCGGCGCGATCCTCGATCGGCAGGGGCGCCCGATGGCCTACTCGCGTCCCGTCCGCCACGTGCTCGTCAACGCGGGCGGGGGGGCGAACGCGCGGTCGAAGATGTTCGAGTACGCGATCGCTTCGGCCGATCTCGGGCGATTCTCGTCCACGCTCTCCGATCTCCTCGAGGGCGTGCCGTCCGCGCTCGAGATCCGCACGTTGATCCAGGGACGCCGTCAGCGGGGGAACTTCTCGAAGAGCGGCAATGCCGACGTCACGGTGCGCCGGGGCATCGACGACCCGCGGATCATCTCGCGCCTCGACGAGACGAAGATGGACGGGCTGTTGGTCCGCTTCGCCGATCGGCGCGACTATCCGAACGGGTCGTGGGGCGGGCTCGTGCTCGGCATCGCCCGTTCGTCCGACGCGTACAGCGCCGACGAAGGCGTCGACGGCGTCGAGAAGGAACTCGAGCCGATCCTCTCCGGGACCTCGACGCGGCATCGGCGTTCGACCGACGGCCGCGGTCGGTATCTCGCACCCAAGAACGTCGACCCGACGGGTGATGGCGACGGGCGCACCGTCTGGTTGACGCTCGACCTCGTGATCCAGGGGTATTGCGAGCAGGCGTTGGACGCCATGTGCGACGAATGGAATCTCACGCACGCCGTGGCGATCGTGATGGACCCGGCGAACGGAGACGTCCTCGCGATGGCGGCGCGTCCCACGTTCGACCCTTCGCTCGGCGCCGCGAACATGGGGCGCAATCACGCGACCCAGTCGCACATGGAGGTCGGCTCCACGTTCAAGCCGTTCACGGCCGCGCGTGCGCTCGAGAAGGGCGTCGTGGGGGGTGGACGAGGTGTTCGAGTTGCCGCGATCGCGCGATTTCACGATCGCCGGGCGCACACAGACGATCCACGACTCGCACGACGGAGGCAGCCCGCACGGGCCGGGCACGATCGTCGACTCGCTCGCCCAGTCGAACAACCCGGACTTCGCGGAGATGGCCCATCGCCTCGGGGTCGAGGGCATGAAGCAGTTGATCGCCGACCTCGGACTCGAGACGAAGTTCCCTCTCCTCGGCTACGGGATCCGTGAGAACGCGGGCTACGTCAACTGGGCGCGCCGCGGATCCCACGACCACCTGCGATACGGCTTCGGCCACGCGCTGACGCAGACGCCGCTGCGATTGATCGCCAACTTCTGCGCGTTCGCGCGTGACGACTTCCGTCCGGTCACGCCGCGCCTGCTCCTGGCGATCGGCGGCGACGCGCTCGACGAGATGCCGCTGGGCGCGCCGCTCCTCTCCGACCCTCGCAAGCAGGAGGCGATCCGCCGCGGGCTCCTCGCGTGCGTGACCGAGGGCACGGCGGCGAAGTCGGTGTTGTCCCCCAAGTACGACATCGCGGGCAAGACCGGCACGGCGAAGAAACCGGGGGCGATCACCGACGAGTACTACACCTCGTCGTTCGTCGGCTACGCCCCCGCGGCAGCGCCGCGGCTCGTCTGTCTCGTCCTGGCGATCGAGCCCCGTGCCAAGCCCGACGGCTCGAAGCCCTATGGCGGTGCGGTCGCGGGCCCCGCCGTGCGTTCGATTCTCGAGCGTTCTCTCGGGGAGTACCTGGCGGTCCCTCCGAAGAACGCGCCGACGCCGGGGGCGGATCGCTCGACGGGCGCGGAGGGGAGTTCGGCGCACGACTCGGACATCGCGGCGCCGCCGATCAAACCGCTGTCCGCTCGGGCCCGGTCGACGCCCGTCGTCGGGGAGGGCCGATGAACGCCGTCGCGTCACGCCCGCGTTCCGCCGAGGGGCTGCGCCGTCTGCTCGGCTCGTCGGCCGAGGGCGTTCGTCTCGAGGCGGCGCTCGCCGCCACTCCGATCACGGGTCTCGCCGACGACTCGCGCGAGGTCGAGCCCGGCAACGTGTTCTTCGCACGCACGGGCAGCAAGGTCGACGGCGTCGCCTTCGCGCGCGCCGCGATCGCGCGGGGCGCTTCGCTCGTGATCTCGCGCGAGCGGGTGGCGGCCGACGTCCCGACGCTGCTCGTCCCCGACGTCGAGGTCGCGCTGCGTGACGCCGCCGACGCGTGGTACGGCCGACCGCAGGACACGCTCGAGTTGATCGGTGTCACGGGCACGAAGGGCAAGACGACGACGAGTTACCTCGTGCGCTCCGCCCTCGAGGCGGCCGGACGTCGCACGGCCGTGTTCGGGACGATCGCCTATGACGTGGGTGACGGCGTGCGTCGCGACGCCAACAACACGACGCCCGGGGCGCTCGCGCTGCGGCGCCTTCTTGCGCAGGCCCGTGACGCGGGTGCGACGGCGTGCGTCATGGAAGTTTCGAGTCACGCGCTCGACCAGGGCCGCACCGAGGGTCTCGCGTTCCGCGTCGGCGTGCTGACCAATCTCGCGAGCGATCATCTCGACTACCACAAGACCCCCGACGCCTACTTCGAGGCGAAATCGAAGCTCTTCACGGGGCTCTCCCGCGCGTCCACCGCGGTGCTCAATCGGGACGATCCGGCCTGGGCCCGCTTCGCGGCCCGGGTCCGCTGCCGCGTGCTGACGTACGGCGGCGCGCCCGAATGCGACCTTCGCGCCTCGCGCATCGAGCTCGCGGCCGATGGCACGACCTTCCGACTGTCGCTGGGCGGCGAGTCGGAGTTGACGGTCCGCACGCCGCTCGTGGGCCGACACAACGTTTCGAACTTCCTGGCGGCCGTCTCGGCCGCGACCGCGCTCGGCGTCGATCCCGTGACCGCCGTCGAGGGCGCCTCGATGCTGACCGGCGTCCGCGGGCGTCTCGAGCGGGTCGAATGCGAGTCCGACCTGCACGCGTTCGTCGACTATGCCCATACCGAGGACGCGCTGCGTCAGGTGCTGGGCTTCCTGCGCACCGTCGGCGCGCTGCCGTTGACCTGCGTCTTCGGCTGCGGCGGCGATCGCGATCGTACGAAGCGCCCGAAGATGGGCGCCGTCGCCGCCGAGCTCGCCGATCGAGTGGTGCTGACGAGCGACAATCCCCGGACGGAAGACCCGCAGGCGATCCTCGACGAGGTCGCGGCGGGCATCCCCGCCTCGGCGCGCGGGAAGACGCTCGTGATCGCCGATCGGCGCGAGGCCATCCGTCGCGCCGTCTCCGAGGCGCCCGCCGGTTCGACGGTTCTCGTCGCCGGCAAGGGACACGAGGACTACCAGATTCTCGGAACCACCAAGGTTCCGTTCGACGACGTGGCGGAGGCCCGTGAGGCCCTCGCCGCGCGGTCCCGCGACAAGGCGGGGCGACGGCCGGTCTGACCGACCCAAGGAGCACCATGGAACCCATCCGACTCTCCGACATTCTCCGCGTCACCGCCGGTCAATTGACCGGTCCCGTCCGCGGCGACCCCTTCGTTCCCGACGTCACGACGGACAGCCGTCGCATCGAACCGGGTTCCCTCTTCGTCCCCATCCGGGGCAGGAAGCAGGACGCGCACGCGTTCATCGACGCCGCGTTCCTGGCCGGTGCGGGCTTCGCGCTCGCGGCGAAGGACGCCGAGCTTCCGCGCGTCGCGAGCAACGTGATCCGTGTCGCCGACACGACCCGCGCACTCGGCGACATCGCGCGCTGGCATCGGACCCGTTTCGACGTGCCGGTCGTCGGCATCACGGGCTCCTGCGGCAAGACGACGACCAAGGAGATGATCCGGCTGGTGCTCGGCGCCAAGACGGTCGCGAGCCCCGCCTCGTACAACAACGACATCGGGGTCCCGCTGACGATCCTCCAGATGGATCGCACGACGGAGGCCTGCGTCGTCGAGATCGGCACGAACGCCCCGGGCGAGATCGCCTATCTCGCGGGCATCGCGCGGCCGACCGTCGGCATCGTCACGAACGTCGAAGAGGCGCACCTCGAGGGTCTGGGTTCGGTGCGCGGCGTCATGCGGGAGAAGGCGGCGCTGCTCGCGGCGCTGCCCCACGACGGCGCGGCGATCGTCAACGCCGACAATTACTTCTGCCGCGAGATGATCGAGACGGTCCTGTGCCACCTCGTGACCTACGGAACATGGGAAGACGCCGACGTCTACGGCACGAAGGGGCGCGTCACGACCGACGGCATCGGCTTCGACCTCTACGGTCGCCTGCCGTTCGACGTCCCGGCGCTGGGCATCCACAACGTCCACAACGCGCTGGCCGCGATCGCCGTCGGGCTCTGGCTCGGGCGCGATCCGCTCGACGTGCGCGAGTCGCTCGGCCGCTTCCGCGCCCCCGAGATGCGCATGAGCCGCGAGGTGCTCGGCGACGTCGTCCTGATCAACGACGCGTACAACGCCAATCCCCGCAGCATGGAGGGCGCGGTCATCGAGCTGATGGCGCGCCCCGCGGCCGGCCGTCGGATCGCCGTCGTCGGCGACATGCTCGAACTCGGCGATCAGACCGAACGCTGCCATCGCGAACTCGGCCGCAAGCTCGCCAATGCGCACGTCGACGCCGTGTGGACCGTCGGGCCCAACGCGGCCCTGATCGCCGAGGAGGCGCGGCGCGCCGGGCTCGACGGCAACGTGTTCCACCACGAGACGATGGAGGAAGCGCTCGCGACGCCGGCCATCGAGCCTCGGGCCGGCGACACGTGGCTCTTCAAGGCGTCGCGCGGCATGGCGTTCGAGCGGCTCTTCCTCGCGACGCGCGCGCGCATCGGCGCCGAGCCGAGGAAGGCCGCCGACGCGCCCGCCCGGGAAATCGCGGCCGAGGTTCCGCCCCACGCCTGATCGGCCCCAGGAAACGACGCCGCTCCCGCGTCCCCGGATTCTCGATGCTGTATCACCTGTTCGTCCCCCTCGAGAACGTCCTGTCCGGGTTCCGGCTCTTCCGGTACGTGTCGTTCCGTGCCGCGTTCGCGGCCATCCTCGCGTTTCTCGTCGCGACGATCGTAGGCCCGGGCATGGTCGACTGGTTGAGGAAACGCAAGGTCACGGGGACGGTGCTGACGGGAAGCGAAGTCGTGGACGCC
>JANNRO010000331.1:0-2615 GCA_031401505.1 Planctomycetia bacterium | reverse complement strand
GGACAGTACAGCGTCGCCGTCTTCACAAGGAGCCTCCTCACGTTGCCGGTCGGAGCCGTAACCCTGATGTTCCAAGTGCTCCACTCGTTCACGGTCGGATCGTCGGACACGGTCGCGCCGACCGTCGTCATGACGTCCCCGGTCAGTGGCTCGATTGGCGGGGCGCCGATCGTCGTCACGTTCAGCGAGGAGATCGATCCCGCGTCGCTGATGCCGTACTCGATCGCTGTGTTCGAACCGAAAATCAACGGCTACTTGACGATGACCGCGCACGGGTACCCAAAGCTCCTCGGGTCCCGCGCGGGTGGGGCCTCGGCCTCGGGGGGCTTCCGGGTCGCGTGGCAGCCATTGACGGGGCTGGAAGCCGGTCGCCACTACCGCGTCGTGGTCAGCGGGTTCGCCGAGGGTGCGCAAGCGAAGCCGATCACCGATCTCAGCGGCAATCCTCTTGCCGCGCCCTACGTGTTCGAGTTCACCGCTGCCGGATCTATCCCCGCTCCGACCACCGTCAGCGCCGACCAGCGAATTCGTGCGCTCGAGGCGGAGGTCGTGGCGCTCAAGAAACAGGCGGCGGATTTTCAGAAGCAGGCCGCCGATTTCCAGGCGGCCCACGCGCGGTCGCCGTGGAAGGGCCCGCAGGTGACCGCCGTGCTGCCGCCGGGTGCGGCGGCGTCGCAGCGCTGGCTCGCGGACCTCCATTCGATGAAGGACGCCGCGACGCGAGTCGCCGCGCTGGCAGCCGTCAGAGATGCGCTCGGGTCGACCGACCCGAAGATCCTTCTCGCGGGACTGTGGACGGCGCGATGGATGGGCGACATCGAGTACGACCACGATGATTTCCACGCGCGCATCCTCCCGCACGCGAAGCGCCCCGAGAACGATGAGGTCCGCCGGTCCGCCCGAGCCGCGCTCGCGCGCGTGAAGGCCGATCCCGCGGATCTCCCGTTGTTGATCGACGATGCGCAGTCGGCGGATCGCAACGACGCCGAGACGATCGCCATGGACCTGACGACGCTTTCCGGAGGCGCCGTTCAGGACGCGACGGCTGATGCGGTGCTGCACCTCCTGCGCGACGGGACCGACATCCGGAAGGCCTTTGTCATGCGCGGGCTCCAGTCCGCGCGGAACTATGCGCCGCGGGTCGAGGCCCGGTTGATCGAGATCGTGCGTTCGGTCGATCCCCACGACTACGACTCCCACTACTTCTTCCATTTCCTCGCATCGCGCTGGGAGGCGAAGTCCGACGCCATCGTGGATCTGATTCTCGACACGGTGGAAACAGGCAAGGGCGAGATCGATGCGATGCTCCGCGGACTCGCGATCGGGCTTTCCTATCCGCAGAAGGATCGCGCCGCTTCACGGCTCTTGAACTTCGTGGAGAACGACGGGGCTCCGTCCGCCCGGCACGCGCTGCTTCAGACGCTCGCGAAGATCGCCGGCCTCGATCACGTCACGCGGCTGGACGCGATCGCGGCGAATCCGAAAGCCGGCGCGGAGACGAAGCGCCTCGCCACGGTCGCCGCCAAAGCCGCGATGGCGCGTCGATAGCGAGTGTCCCGCACGGCAGGCAGGAAGATCCCGACGTCCATGACTGTTGTCGCGTTCTCTCCCGACGGCGCGACGCTTGCCGCGGGGTGTCAGGACGGGAGCATTCGACTCGTGAAGGCCGCTCCGTAGCTTGAGCCTTCCGGTGCGTCGCCAAGTTCAGTCGCGGATTCGGCGTGGATCGGTACCACGACCACCGGGACCCTGCCCGTCAACCGCTCCGCGTCGGTCGTCGCCGCCCGTGCACGGCGGCGCAGATGCCGCCTACCTCGTTACTCACCGCGTTCGCTGCAAGTCGGCAGTCGAATCGGGCGCTCAGAGTCGTTCCGCGCTTGCTGGAGCCGGGGGCTCATCCCGGGACTCCGGCTCCAGCGGGCGTGCTCGTCCTCACGAAGGGGGCGTCGTCTTGGCGCAGCTTGACGCGCTCGGGCCTGCTGTCTTCGTCGCCGACGAGTGATCGCCCGGAAGGACGGGTACTCTGTCGCGACAACTCTCGTTGGCAATCGTGACGACCAGACGCCGGATCTCCATCGCAGTCCTTTTCGCGGTCGCGATCGCTCTGGCGATCGGCGCGTGGATCGCCCTGCGGCCGAGCCGAGACGTCCGGACGTCGAATGGCAAGACGCCTGCCGTCGACGCGGCTCCGGATGCGCCGTCGCGACTCGCGGCGCCCCCTCGCCCGGAGTCTGGGCCGGCTCCGACGATCGCTGATCCGATGACGACGGCGGAGCCCGGCGTCGAAGTCCGACTCGCGCCGCCCGATGGCCCCGTCCGGCTCGTGTTGCGCCTCGTGGGCGGCGGCTCTGCGCCGTCGGTGATCGACGTCGTGGCCGAGCCTGACGGTAACGAGAGCAAACGCGTTCGGCTGCGCCTGCCCGCGAGCGCGCTCGAGGGTCGACTGCCCTCGGCGGCGCGGTATTCGTTCTCGTTCACCTTCGACGGGAAGGAGAGCGACCAGCACCGCTACCGCAACTTCGACGTCCCGGCCGACGGCGTTCTCTCGCTCGACCTGCTTCCCGTCGCGAGCCCCACGATCGACGTCGTCGACGCGGCGACCTCCTCGCCGATCG
>JANNRO010000330.1:0-1803 GCA_031401505.1 Planctomycetia bacterium | reverse complement strand
ACGCTCGACGTGACCCGGCGCGAGCCGCTGATCGAGGCGCAGGTGGTGACCGTCGTCCACCCGGGGCCGCGGCGCGTCGACTTGGCGGCGCGGGCGGTCTATCGCATCCAGCGCGCGGGGGTGCGTCGCCTCTTCCTCGATTTGCCTTCGTGGGCGGGCGACCAGGTGGATTGGAAGACGCCGTTCCTGCGCGCGGCGACGAAGTTTGCGGGCGACCGCCGTCCGTCGGACGTCGCCAAAGGCTACGACCGATGGCAGATCGATCTCGAACAGCGGGCGATGGGCACGCACGTCGTGACCGCGCTCTGGTTCCTGAATCGCGACAGCGACGACTGGTCGATTGAAGCCGACCGTCAGGTGGCGGCGCGGGTGCCGCTCGAGCGCGCCGAACGGTTGCTGGTCATCCGTCGCAGCGCGGGTCTCGAGGTCGGTCTCCCGACGCTCGCGACCATGCCCGACGTGCGCGCGCTCGACGTGACCGAGGTCCCGGTCGAGGCCGCGATCGACGCGCAGGGCGTGCTCGAAGTGCTGCGCCTGCCCGCGGGGCGCGACGGCGTCGATGTCGCGGTGCACAAGCACGCGGGCGCGGCGGTGCTCGGCGCGATCGCGACCGAGGTGTCGCTCGCAACTGCGGTCTCACGCGAGGGCATCCTGCGCACGCACGCCGATGTCACGCTCTTCAACATCGATCGGCAATTCGTCGAAGTGGCGTTGCCACCCCACAGCACGCTGGTCGGCGCGGTCGTCGACGGGCAACCCGTCAAGCCATTGGTCAGCCCGACGGGTTCGCTGCTCATCACCGTGCCCTCCACGATTCCGACGGTGCGCGTGCCCAATCCGCGCGTCAGCGTCGCGATGACGTACGAGACGCGGCTCGGGGCCGCGATCGGGAGTCGCGTGAAGGTCGAGGCCCCGACGTTCCCTGGCCTCGAAGTGCTTCATACGACGCAGGAGGTCGGCGTCGAGCCCGATCTCGAGATCGCGGCGGTCGCGGGCGATTTCCTGCCTTCGGGGCTCGTCGAGCCGGAGCAGCGGCTGCCCTGGCTTGCGTACGTGGTGGCGGCGCCGTTGCGATCTCAGCGTCTCGGCGTCAGCCGTGCGTCCGAGTCCATCGTGGTCAACACGACCGCGCAAACCGCAGGCGGCTATGCCTCCGGCGGCGACTCCGGCGCGCCCTTTGAGGGGCCATCCGGGAGTGGCGGCGCCGCGCCCGCGTTCCGTGTTCCGGCGGGAGCCGCCCCCAAGCCGGCCCCCAGGCCCACCTCCGGGCCGATGCCGCCCCCGGCGTCCCCGCCCCGGCCGACGCGGTCGATCGCGCCCGGGGATTTGCCCTCCGGCGGTTTGACACCGACGATGCCCGTCCATCCCACTTCGCCGGGGCCCGATTCGGTCGTCATCGCCGAGTCCGATAACGACGTCCCGGCCCACGAACCGCTCGGAACTCCGGAAATCCCGGGCCGGTCGAGTCGGTGGAATCAGGGGGATCCCGCCATGGGCGACCCGACTCACGGCGCGCGCGAGGCATTCGGCGCCCGCCGCGCCGGTCGCGAGCGCAAGGGGCAACTCTCGCTCGACGTGCCGGTGCTGCTCGCACCCAACCGCGTGCTCGCGAGCCGTATCGGCGGTGGCGGCACGATCGAGATCTCGCTCGTGGCGCGCAACGCGGGGACGCGCCGCTATCTCCTGCTCGGAATCTGCGCGTTCGGCCTCGGTCTGCTCCTGCTCGCGACCCGAGTCCTCGGGGCGCGATGGATCGTGCTCGCGGGCATCGCGTTCGCGTTCATTCTCTTCTTCTCGTTCGGG
>JANNRO010000329.1:0-8580 GCA_031401505.1 Planctomycetia bacterium | reverse complement strand
CTCGCGCAGGTCGTCCCGGCCGAAGTCGTTGACCGGGTCGCGCCAGATGCTGTGCACGTGGTTGCCACCACCCTGCGTGTTGTCGAGTTCGATCAGCACGCGCGGACCGTGGACGCGGTAGTAGAAGGCCTGGCCTGCGCGTTGACCGCCCGCCCACGCGAAGCGCGTCTTGTCGAGGCCTGCGCGCACGAGGTCCATGTACGGCCGGCCGAACTCGTCGCGTGCGAGGCCGACGTAGGTCTCGACGAGCCGCAGGAGTTTGGCCCGTTGAATGACCGTCAGTTCCGAAAGGGGCAGGCCCTGCGGCGTGGCGAGCGCGTCGGGGCGCCCCGGGCCCGACACGATGTCGCCGAGCGAACTCGCCTGGAGGAGGGCGCCGGCGAACTGCCCTGCGTCCAGGCTCTGTACGAGTTCAAGGCCCAATTCGACCTCCGACTTCTGCAACCAATCCCCCTTGCGGGCGCCGGCGGTGATTCGGGCGGGATTGGATCCGGTGAAGAGCGGCGTGACGGCCGTGTGCCCGGGCGCCGCGACGGTGACGTTGACGGAGAGATGATGTCCCTCGACGCGCCAGCCCCAGGGAGCGACGCCGGGCGCTCCGAAGACGACGAAGGCGTAGTTCGTCGGATCGCGGTATCGCCGGGATGCACCTTCGACGTCGGCAAGGACCGACTCCAGCGCCATGATCGCCTCGGCGCGCTCGGCGCCCTTGGCCGACAGACCGGCACGTAGAAGCGCGATCGCAGCGGCTCGTTGAGGCGTCGTCATGTCCCGGAGTGCCAGGCCGGGGCGTGAACGAGGGACGTAGTGCCAGTCTCGGCGCGCGTCGGCGGCGAAGGGGTACTGCGCGGTGCGGGGCTCGCTGAGGGTGGCGAGCCATGCATTCGCGGCGGTCGCCATGCCGTCGATCCAGGCGATCTCGGTCGATCGTTCGACGTCGTGGGCCATGCTTCCCGGCGACAGGAAGAACGTCAGCGCCGCCGTCGCAAGGAGGAGATGCTTCACGTGGATGTGTCCTGCCCGCCCGCGGAGTGCCGTCGATCATCGACCATCGTATCGGAAGTCCGAAATACCGAGGCAGGCACGTTCTCTTCAACTTCATCCCGCCGCCCGGCCGTTCGTCATGACGTTGAAGCAAACGTGCCTCGGCAATTCCCAACTCATGTCCGACGAGTTCGATGTGCGACCCGTACGCACAGGACACGCGATCCGACGGGTCCTCGTCGGTCGGGTACGCTCCCCACCGTGCCCGATCCGCGCGCCGTACTCGAATCGATCGTTCCCGAGCCGGGGACGTTTTCGGCCCAGACGATGTCCCGTGGAGAGCCCGGCGTCCCCGCGCGATTTTCGTGGCGCGGGAGCACCTACGTCGTCGTCGAGGTACTCGACTCGCGACGGGAACTCGGCCGCTGCTACGCCGGAGCGAACGAGACCTACGCGCGCCGGCATGTCGCACGGGTCCGTGTCGAATCCGGCGAGGTCATGACCCTCTCCGCCGCACGCGGAGGCTCACGCGGCGATCGACGCTGGATCCTTCGAAGCATCGAGTCGCCGAAGTAAGCCCTCGGCGTGAACGGGCGGAAATGGCGCGACGAGCGTCAGCCGACGTCGAACGCCTCGATCGCCGCACGGGTCTCGTCGCTGAATCGGGCGAACTCCTCGGGTTTCATGAGCCCCCGCGAACGGATGGCCACGATGTGAAGGTAGGCCATCGATCGCGTCAAGCCGTCGAACGCCCGCGCCAGTTCCTTGTCTCGCGCCTTGACGAGCCCGTACACGGAGCCGTACCTCTCGTGGGCACTGACCCCGCGCGTAGCGATCAGCCGCCCGACATCGGCGAGCGTCGCCTCGCAGAATCGCTCGAGCGCCGACGCACTGACGTCGCGAAGCACCTTCCAGTCGCGTTCGGGAATCGATCGCATGCGGGGTCTCCCGATGGGAACCACGGAAGAATGTATGGATGCATGCCCGTTCGCCACAACGTCGAAATGCGGCGTCGCGGATGAATGCCGGTGAACCATCACGCGGCGCGGCCGTTCCTCCCTCCGGGCCCGATCGCCCCCGTCCCACGGAAGGGCGCCTCCCCCACGTGAACCCGATTCGAGCCGTCCTCTGCGCCGCGCTCGTCCTCGTGACGGCCGCATGCGGCGGGTCGGGTGACGCCCAGCCCGCCGAAGCGAAGAAGCCCTCCGCCGGCCGACGGATCGACGAAGCGATCGACGGCCCGCTTCGCTGGCTAAAGGACAATCAGCGAGCGGATGGATCCTGGAGCGCGGAGGACGCGCCGGCGGGGTCGTTGTCCGACGACGTCTCGGCGACGTCGGCTGCGCTGCTCACGTTCCTCGACCGCGGCTACACGAATCGGAGCGAGGGACCGTTCGGTCGCGCGGTCGGAAACGCGCTTCGCTGGCTCAAGGGTGTGCAGGACGGCGACGGGAGGTTCCTGCCCCGGGACCGCCCCGGCTCGTCCCGGCACGACGCGCTCGCAACGGCGGCGCTGGTCGAGGCGTACAACATGACGGGTTCGGTGATTCACCGCGGCCCGGCCCAGCGGGCGATCGCCGCGCTCGTCGAAGCGAACATGGCGGCGGGTCCTGATGCGGTCGTCGCGCCGGCCCCGAATCTCCACGCATTCGCGTGGGCTATCTGTGCACTCGCCGCAGCGCAAGCCATCTCGCGAGTCGAAGTGACACAAGGCAAGGAGCCTACGTTTGCGGTAGAGGATCGGGTGCTGGAACCCGCGCGCGCGTGGCTCGACTCGGCGCGCACGACGGCGACGAGCGACCCCGAGACGGTCGCCGCACGGATCGCCGTGCGGTGCGCGATCGGACGCGGCCCGGAAGAACTCGCCGCACTCCGGCGCGACGTGCTCGCACTGTCTGCGCACGTCGCACCGACGGAATCGGAATCAGAAGCCGATCTCTCGGGCTATGTGGCCTCGATCGCCCAGGCCGGAAGTCGACCTGCAGGAATCGAGTGCGTTAGGGCCTGGCTCCCGAGAGGTGAGGCGTGGATCCGCACGGCGCGGCGTCGCGACGACGAGACGGGCGAACGGCGCGGGTCATACGACGAACGAGGACCGCTCGCCACGAGAACCGGCCGCGTCGAGGCAACGGCAAATGGAGCACGGGTCGAACCACCGTGCTGCACGGCCTATCTCCCCCGCTTCCCTGGAACGGAACCGGATCCCGAGCCCGACGTCGGCCCCGCGCCGGCCGAGACGGCTGGCGAGGCGGAGGCGCCCGCCCGCTAGGAACGCGGCGAGCCTCGAACCCGAACGGCGACCGAGCGAACGGGCGACGGGACCGGCGTCCGACGATCGGCGCCGTCTCGACCGACGGCACGTACGGTACGCGTCGTGAGACACGCCCCGTGAGAGTCGAACGAATCCGGATCGAGTCGTCGCCGTCGCGGCCGGAGACGGTGCGACTCTGTGCCAACGTGCGATTCGCGAGAGGGCGCCCGAAGGCAGAAACGCTTTGGATTGAAGTCCCGTCGGCTTTTCGGGACGCGCTCGACGAGTCCGGCGATCCGTGGGCCGCCGCGTTGACTCCGCTTGCAGCCACGCTCGACGAACCGCTCGAACTCGAAGCCCCCGTCGATCGGTCGCTGCTCGCGGGTATGCACGAAGTCATGACGACCTGGCGATCGTGGTATCGGACGACAGCGATCGTCTCTGTGACCGCGCCGGAGCCGTCCCACGCGCGCACGCCCCCGCCTCGCCGCACGATGTCGTTCTTCTCGGGGGGCGTCGACTCGTTCTTCTCCGCGCTCGGTGGAACGGAGAGCGACGGAATCGCATCGCGCGGGCCGATCGACGATCTCGTGTTCCTCGAAGGCTTTGATCTTCGACTCTCGAGTCGCGCCGCCATCGCGCGCGCGAAGGCCGGGGCGAACGGCGCGGCGGCCTCGATCGGGACCCCGGTGTTCGCCGTCTCGACGAACTTCCGCGAGACGCGATGGGATGACGTCGACTGGCCGCTCGTGGGCAACGGCGCCGTACTCGCCGCCATTTCGCTCGCGCTCGGTCGAGGTTTCGATCGGGCGCTCATCCCGGGCTCGATCTGGAAAGGCGCGTGCGTGCTCGTGCCCTGGGGTTCACATCCCCTGACGGACGGCTGCTTCTCATCGCGGGCACTTCAGGTTCGACCCGATGGAGCCGAAACCGATCGTTTCGAGAAAGTGGCGTCGATTGCGGCCCATCCCGCCGTTCACCGCGCGCTGAGAGTCTGCTACCGCTCGCCGGACGGCGGCAACTGCAGCGCCTGTGCCAAGTGTCTCCTCGTCATGTCGATGCTCGAGGCGGTCGGATCGCTCGACCGAGTGGAGACGTTCGACGCCCGCGACGGATGGCTCGACCGACTCGCCGCGATGGACGCCCGTTTCCCGTCGGATCGTCGCCACCTCGGACGCGTGCTCGACGCGGCCCGCGCGGCCGGGCGGCAATCGCTCGCCGACGCGGTGTCGTGCGTCCTCGCGAAAGCGTCCGGATACTCGCAGATGGCGGTGCGACGGCCGAGCAGGCTTCGGCGCTGGCTCGGACGCGCGTAGGGGGCGCGCATCGGTACGCCTCGATGCCGCGATGGTCGGGAAGCCGGCGTCACGCGCCGCCGGGAATCTCCGGCTCGACGAGCGACGCGAGGAGCGACAACGACTCCTGCCAGCCGAGATAGCAGAACTCGACGGGGATGATGGGCGGGATCCCCTCCTGTTGGATGTTCAACTCCGTACCGCACGCGACCTTGCGCAAGGTGATGGTGATCGCCATCTCCTCGGGCATGTTCGGGTCTTCGAACTTGTCCGTGTACCGGATGCGCTCGTGCGGCGTGAGTTCGACGTACGTGCCGCCGAAGGCGTGAGACTGACCCGTGCCGAAGTTCGTGAACGACATGCGATAGCCGCCGCCGACCCGGGCGTCCATCCGGTGGACCTTGCCCGTGAAACCGTGGGGCGGAAGCCACTTGGCCATCGCGTCGGGGTCGAGGAAGGCCCGGTAGACGCGCTCGGCGGGCGCGCGGATAACTCGGTGAAAGCGGACGGTGTTCGGCGGGACGTGCGTCATACGGAAGATCCAGGAACGGGGCCGGAGTGAGGCGCGCGAGTCTACGGGAAGTCGCCCGACGGAGGTACGGAGTGGGTCCGGCGCATACCATGCGCGCCATGCGCGCTCCCCGCCGCCTGGTGATCGTCGTCGCGCTGCTCGGCCCCGCGCTCGCGCCGACCGTCGGCTGGGCGAAGGGATCGAAGGGCGGCGGCGGCAGGCAGGGTGACTTCCAGAAGTTCGACTTCGGCGAGCCCGGCTACGAGGGCATGTACTGGACGCTCTTCGTGCCGAAGGGCGTCCAGAAGAACGCGCGCTACCCGCTCGTGTTCGCCCTCCACGGCAACGGAGCCGCATCCGACGGCCATGCGCGCAGCATCGCGCAGGTCTCGACCGACGAACTGCCCGTCTTCGTGATCGCGCCCCAGTACCAGAAGGGACAGAAGTTCAACAATCCGACCTACGACAACCCCGAGGTGGCGTTTCTGAAGATCCTGCGCGGCGTCCAGGAGAAGCACCCGATCGACCCGGCGAGGCTCGTCCTCGAGGGCTTCTCGATGGGAGGCAATTTCACCTGTGGCTGGGCGTTCTCGGCGCAGAGCGGCGATCCGGAGTTCTTCCCCTTTCGCGCCGCGATGCTGAACAGCACGGCGACCCCGCCCTCGGGCGAAGCGCCGAAGATCCCGTACCTGATGACGCTCGGCGAGAAGGAGACCAACGTGATGGGACTCGTGAACATCGTCGCGCAGGTGCGCGGCACGTTCCAGACCATGAGCCGGTCCAAGCACGACGTGCGGTACTTCGAGGTCCCCGGGATGGGCCACTCGGTCGACGCGAACTGCATCGGCGCCATGCGCGAACTCCTGGCGACGCTGCCGGGCGGAGACGACACGCCGTGGGCGGATCCGAAGCTGACACCCCGTTTCGCACCCGCGAAGAAGGCGTGCGACGCGAGCCGGTTCGCCGAGGGACTGAAGGCGCTCGACGAAATCCGAACGCCCGAATCCGACGCGACGGCACCGGAAAAAACGAGGGCGACGGAGCTGCGCGCGGCCCTCGAAGCGAGGCTCAAGAAGACGGCGATCGCCTGGACGAAGCAGGTCGAGGTCACCGACGATCTCCTGCCCTACGACGCGCTCGCGCTGCAGGCCGATGCCCTGAAAGACGAACCCGCGCTCGCCGTTGCCTTCCAGGCGGGCATCACGAAACTCGAGAAGTCGAAGTCGGTCCGCGCCGCGCTCGACGCACGCAAGGCGTACGAAGACGCGCGTGACAAATGGGCTGAGGACGACGTCGCGGGCAAGAAGCTCCTCGAGGCCGTCGGACAGGGGCCCCATGCGAAGACCGCGTACGGCCTGCGTGCGCGCCAGCATCTGCAAGCGCTGCCCGAAGCGACCGGCGGCAAGTGAGCGGACGGCCCGCCCGCCGACATTCAGTCGTCGTCTCCGCCCTTCAAGAGGAAGCGGTTGGAGATCGCCTTGAAACTCAACCGGCCGCCCAGTGCCGCGCTGCGCATCTCGACCCGGGGCCTGATCACGATGCCCTCGGCCTCGTTCGAGGTGCCGGGATACTTGCGCTCCGCGAGTGCCAGGAGGTGCTCGAGGCTGTGGGCGAACGCCTCGCCCGCCTCCACGACCGGCACGACGGGAACGTCGAGCGAGGCGCACAGGTCTCGCATGGCCGAATCGTCGAGATAGCGCGCACGCGTCGCGTCCCACACGGAGAACACGCGAAGCTCCGGAGTCGATAGCCCGAGACGGTTCTTCTGCACGCCCGGACCTACGATCTCGGCCTGGAGGGTGATGCGTCGTCCGGCTGCCGCGAGCCCCGCGAGTTTTCCGGGCAGGTCGTACTTGCGCGCCATCCGCCAATAGAGGTTGTCCCCCTCGAGAATCGACCAGTTGCGTCCGCAGGCGTGAAACGTCTCGTCGAGGGGGTTCCAGCCGAACGTGGCGGAGGTGCCGTCGCACTTGAGCGTGATGACGTAGGGGCGGCCGGCGAGTTCGCCCAGGACCTCCGGCGCCGATTGCACGCGCTCTTCGTCGGTCTTGGGTGCGATCGGCGGGAATGCCCCGCGAACGTCCCCCATGTTCGTCGGCACCGGCTGCTCGTACTTGCCGACGCCGAGCCGTTCGGTCACGTCGGTCCCGTCGGGAGTCCCGTCGGGCACGCCCGCTTCGGCAAGCGGCAGGAGGAGCCCTTGCGAGAGGGACCCGCGCAATCTCATGCTGCGGATGCGGTAGCGAGCGGGTCGCGTGCCTTCGGGCGAGTCCTTGGCCCAGAGGAACCGATAGGCCGGAGCATCGGGCGGAATGGCGTCGATCTCGAAGTACACGCCGAGGTCCCCCGCACGAAACCGGCCCTTCTTGACGACGCATTGCCAGCCGTTGATCTTTGCGAGTTCGACGAAGTCGGCGCCCTCGATGGCGTGAACCTCGAGTACGCGTTGCACACTGGCGAGTTTTCGCTGCACGGCGATCTGACCTCCCAGCGCGATCCTACGACGAATCGGCGACGGGGCCCGCGTCCGACCAATGACCCGTCGGGCGTGCGCCGCTCGCGCCGCGAGTTCGCCGGGCGTTGAAGAAAACGTGCCTGCCTCCGAGTATTCGCCGAGTATTCAGCGGCGACGATTCGACATCCACGTCCACAGGCGCGGGTTGGCGTAGGCGGGCGTCCACGCCTCGTGGCCGACGCGGGGAAGGATCGACAGGCGCGAGCGTCCGCCGGCCGCCCGATGCGCCGCCCGAAGCGCGCGCGCGTGACGCACGGGCGTCACCGGATCGCGCGATCCATGGAACGCCCACACCGCGACGGCTCGGGCTTGCGCCGCCTTCGCCGGCCAACCAGCCGACGGAGGAACCGACGCGCAGACCGGCGCCGCCGACGCGAACCGTTCCGGCGCCCGCGCGATCAGCTGCCACGTGCCCGAGCCGCCCATGCTGGAGCCGGTAACGTGCACGCGTCGCGGATTCGCGCGGAGCAGCGGAACCAATTCGTCGAGCATTTCGAGGAGCAGCGGAAGAAGCGGCGCCCACGTCGCCCGAGGCGGGCACTGGGGCGAAACGACGACGAACGGAAAGCGGGGCGCGTGCTCGAGTCGGCGGCAGAGATCCTTCTGGAGGAGCGAGCGCGGGTCGCGGCCTCGCTCGCCGGCCCCATGGAGATGCAGGAGCAGCGACCAGCGGCGCCAAGGGCGGGTGGCGTGGCCGGGCGGGAGGTGAACGAGGCACGGAATGCTCACCCCGCCTCGACCGATGAACGTCATCACGAGTTGCGCCACGGCGGGAACCTATCACGCGAAGACGCGCCGTCGCGAACGCCGGTCTATGAAACGCCGTATCGCTCGGCAAGGACGCCGAGATGGTGCTCGGCGTGGCCGGCCGTCACCCACGTCAGCGCGCGCACGCTGATGGCGCGGTCACTCGCGATGCCGCGACGAAGCAAGGCGGCCGCGTCGAACGAGCGGAAGAGCGCCAGCGTCGAAGTCCGCACGACGCGCCACTCGTCGATGAGATCGCGCATCGGGCGGGCGTCGA
>JANNRO010000328.1:0-2598 GCA_031401505.1 Planctomycetia bacterium | reverse complement strand
TCTTCGCGGGCGGTGCGTCGAGGCTCACTTTCCCGGCGCAGCGCGGTCCGACGATCAGCTTGTTCATGTAGCAGTCGGGCGCGTAGAGCAGTCCGCCCTCTTCGGCCGCGGCCAGAACGCAGACCGACGACGGCGCGCCCGTCGCGCAGAGATTGGTTCCCTCGAGCGGGTCGACGGCGATGTCGATGCGCGGATCGCCCTTCGCGCGACGGCCGACCTCTTCGCCGATGTAGAGCATCGGAGCTTCGTCGCGTTCGCCCTCGCCGATCACGACGCGCCCCGCGATCGGGACGCCTTCGAGCGCCTTGCGCATCGCTTCGACGGCGAGTCGGTCGCTGTGCTTTCGGTCGCCCCGCCCCATGCTGCGCGCCGACGCGATCGCGGCGGCTTCGACGACAGGGAGGAGTCCGGCGGCGAGATCGATGGACATGGGGGCGATCGTACCGGGAGGCCGGTCGGTCGATCAGCGTCCGGTCGACTCGATCAGGATGCGGCAACTCTCGGCGGTGCCGGGACGCAGCGGCGGATCTGGATCGAGCAGACGTTCGATCGCGGCGCCTTCCGCGCCTTCCACGTCGGGGACCTCGCCGACGTCGGGAGTCTGGGTCGTCAGGAGCCAACGCCAGAGGGCGCCGATGCACCACGCCGTCAACGGTCGGGCCTTCACGGGCGATCGATGCCCCGCATCCGCCTCGGGAGCCGCCCATCGGGCGTCGAACGGCGTGCGCCCCTTCAACCGTAGCGCCTCGTCATCGGCGCGTACGTCGCGAAACGTCGTGAGCTTCCACGAGTCGCGCACGCGAACGATCCGCGACGGGTGGATCGCAGCGTGGAACTGTCGGCGTGCTTCGAGCTGGGCCAGTCCGCCCGCCAGCGCAACCAGAAGGGCGCGAGCGGGTGCCCGGTCCCATCGGCCCACGCGGGTGCCGTCGGCGTCGAGGGTTCCCTCGTCGATCGGGTCGGTCACCACGAACGGAAGCCTTCCATCGAGGACCACGCGCCGGACGCGGAGCAGCGACGGATGCGAGAGGGTCGTGATTCGGCGAGCCTCCTCGGCGAACAAGAGCTTCGCCGACTCGTCGTTTTCGAGACGAGTGTGGAGCCGACGCAGGCAGACGGGCTCGCCCGAGACCGGATCTTCGGCCCGCAGAAACTCGCCGAGCGCGTCCTCCCGGATCACGTGTCGCAATCGGAGTCCGGTCAGCGCGTCGGGCACGGGGGCCCATGTATAGCGGGATTCCCCCTCGCCGTGATCGCGCCGCCCGCGTAGCGTAGGGCGATCGTCAACGTGCCCGGGATGCCATCGCCGATGCCCCATCGAGACCGAACGTCCGGCGCCGCCCATCCGCCCGCTCCCACGCCGTTGGCGAGCGCGGCGAGCCCGAACTCGCCGACATCGGGCTGCGGACCGCGCGCCGAAGACCTCGTGCGCGAGGCGCTCGCGTACCACGAGTTTCCCAGGCCCGGCAAGACCGAGGTCGTCCCGACCAAGCCGGTCTCGACGCAGTACGACCTCTCGCTCGCGTACACGCCGGGGGTCGCGGTGCCCTGTCTCGAGATCGAGAAAGACCTGGAACTCGCGTATCGCTACACGAACAAGGGCAATCTGGTCGCGGTCGTCACGAACGGCACCGCGATCCTGGGGCTCGGCGACATCGGAGCCCTTGCGGGCAAGCCGGTCATGGAGGGGAAAGGCGTCCTCTTCAAGAAGTTCGCGGGCATCGACGTGTTCGACATCGAAGTGGACGCGGACCGGGTCGACGATCTCGTCGACACGGTCGCCCGCATCGCGCCCACGTTCGGGGGGATCAACCTCGAGGACATCAAGGCTCCCGAGTGCTTCGAGGTCGAGCGCCGGTTGATCGAGCGACTCGACATCCCCGTGTTCCACGACGACCAGCACGGCACCGCCATCGTTTCGGGTGCGGCGCTCCTGAACGCCGCCGAAGTGGCCGCAAAGGCCATGGGTGACCTGCGCATCGTCATTCTGGGCGCGGGTGCCGCCGGGATCTCGTGTGCCGAGATGTTCGAGCGCCTCGGTGCAGACCGCCGGAAGTTCGTCTTCGTCGACAGCAAGGGCGTCGTCTGGAAGGGACGCACCGAGGGAATGAACGAGGAGAAGCGCCGGGTCGCGGTCGAAACGCCCTGTCGCACGCTCTCCGACGCGATGCGCGGCGCCGACATGTTCCTCGGCGTCTCGGGCTCCAATCTCGTGACCCCCGAGCAGATCCGCTCGATGGCGCCTCGTCCGATCGTGTTCGCGCTCGCAAACCCGGACCCCGAGATCCCGTATCCCGCGGCGATGGCCGCCCGCGGCGACGTCATCATGGCGACGGGACGGTCGGACTTCCCGAATCAGGTCAACAACGCGCTCTGCTTTCCGTTCCTGTTCCGGGGCGCCCTCGACGTGCGGGCGCGCCGCATCACCGACGGAATGAAGGTGGCCGCTGCACAGGCGCTCTCGGCGTTGACCCACGAGCCCGTCCCCGATTCGGTGCGCGCGGCCTATGGCGGGGTCGACCTCTCGTTCGGGCCTGGCTACCTGCTCCCCAAACTCCTCGATCCGCGCGTGTTGTTCCATGTGGCGCCCGCGGTGGC
>JANNRO010000327.1:0-4612 GCA_031401505.1 Planctomycetia bacterium | reverse complement strand
GCTCGAGAATGCGGCGCGTGAACTCGGGGTGCCGACGAACGTCGGCCTTCTCCTCGTCGGTCAACGCCCCCGGCTTGTCGAGCAGGAGATTCGAGATGCCGAGCTTGCCGATGTCGTGGAGCAGCGCCGCGCGACGGATGTTGCGCAAGGGAGCGCCCGCGTACCCGAGCTCGGTCGCGATGCGGGTGGCCCAGTCGGCGGTGTTCTTCGAGTGCGAGTGCGTCCACGGCGACTTGGCGTCGATGACTTTCGCGAACGCGTCGGCGATCCGGTCGAGTTGCTCGTCGTCGGCGCGCAGCACGCGGTCGTCGGGTTCCGAGCGCAACAACTCGCGTTGGACGTCGCCACCGAGCAAGAATGCCCAGAACGACGCGTCGGACCGAAGGCCGTCGAGCGCGTCCACCAACGCGGGATCGAACCACGTGCCGCGCCTCTCGTGCGTCATCGCATAGGCCGCCTCCACGCCGAACTCCCGCGCGAAGACCTCGACGGTCTGGGCGAGGCCGGCGATGCGGGAGAGAAGCGGGATCTCGATGCCCTGCAACCCCCGGGGTTGACCCAGGCCGTTCCAATGTTCGTCGAGTGCGCGGATCGCCTCGGCCGTGTCGTCGGAGAAGCCGATCATCTGTGCGATCTCGGCGCCGCGGTCACAACGGATCTCGACGTTCCTGCGTCCCTCCCCGGGGCCCTTGACCGCCAGGATGACGATCTTGAGCGCACGTCGGAACACCGACTTCCCGGGCCTGGCGTGACGCAGCACGTAGCCCAGCGAGCGGAATTTGCTGGTCCAGTCGGTCGTCTTGAAGTCGCGCTTCGCGGCCAGATCGTCGGCCTCGAACAGCGAGCACACCTTCGCCGCGTTGCTCGAACAGCCGAGGTCCTTCATCAACAACGCGAAGAAGAGGGACGAGCGCTGATCGCCCGACAGCGCGAGCCCTTCCGCCAGTCGCATGCCGATCAGGGCGCTGCGCATCGCGTGCCCCTCGGGCTGCCCCTCGGTGATGTCGAGCGCATAGGAGAGCGCCGAAATCACCTCGGAGAGTCGCACGGACGCGCCGCCCGCGACCGGTCCGCCGTGCCGCTGGGCTGCGGAGCGACGGACTTCGGGCGAGGCGACGTGGGTCGGGTGAGGGGGCGCAGACATCCGATATCCTGATCGACGAGCCGCCGCCGCGACTCGATCGAATCTACGGACGACGGCCGATTCCGGATGCCGACGGGTCGGACGCGGGTCCAAAGGCCCGTCCCTCCCCGGCGATGTCAATGATTCTCGACACGACCGTCGGGAAACTTCACCTTCACGTGCCGCATCCAACGCAGGCCGTCCCACCACGATCGGTGGTCGCGGTACCAGGAGAACGTCGTCGCGAGCCCGTCGGCGAGCGCGACTCGCGGCGTCCAACCGAGGAGATCCTTCGCGAGCCGCGCATCTCCGATGTGGAGTTCGACCTGACCGGGACGGTCACCGACCGCCCGGCGCTCGAGCGACCCGCGATCCGCGTGCGCGAGCACGAGTCGCGCGATGTCGGCCACGCTCGTCGCGACGCCCGTCGCGAGGTTGATCGAACGTCCCTTGACGCGGGCGAGCGGCGCGTCGAGGGCCGCGAGCACGCCCGCCACGCAATCCTCGACGTAGACCCAGTCCCTCGCCGCCGTCCCGCCGCCGTGGAGTTCCAACGGCTCGCCGAGCAGCGCCGACGTCACGAACCGCGGCACGCACTTCTCGAGATGCTGTCGCGGGCCGTAGTTGTTGAACGGACGGATGATGACCGCGGGGAGGTCGTACGTCCGCACGTAACTGTCCACCAGACGGTCGGCGCCGGCCTTCGCGGCCGCATACGGGCTCGAGGGCAGCAGCGGATGATCCTCGTCCATCGGTTGGCGGACCGCCGACCCGTACACCTCGCTGGTCGAGATGTGAACCAGCCGCTCGAGCGTCTTCGGATGCGCGACGCAGGCGTTCGCGACCGACTGGGTGCCCATCACGTCGGTCTCGAAGAACACGCGCTCGTCGGCGATCGATCGCGCGACGTGGCTTTCGGCCGCGAAGTGGACGACCTGATCAGCCTGCGAGACGAGGCGGTCGACGAGCGTCAGGTTGTTGATGTTGCCGTAGACGAACTCGAAGCGCGGGTGATCACGCAGCTCGGGGGAAAAATTGTCGAGGTTGCCCGCGTACGTCAGCGCATCGAGCACGACGATGCGCACGTCGGGCCGTTCGCGGAACACGCGGGCGACGAAGTTGCTGCCGATGAAGCCCGCGCCGCCCGTGACCAGCATCGTGCGCATGTCGGCCGATGGTCCACGGGGGGCGACTCCGGCGCAAGCGCGGGCGACGCCGTCGGGCCGGCTCCGCTACGGACGGCTCTTCAACGCCTCATGGATCCAACGCGTCATACACGCGCCGATAGACCGGTACCGCCGCCGCGCTCGAAAGTTCCTCACGCACGATCGCGCGACGTGCGGCACGCTCGGCAGGCGAGTCCGGCCTCGACTCCCCCGCGAGCCGGGCCGCGAGCACGTCGTCCTCGACCGACCATGGCACGACGATGCCCGCGATCGGCCGACGGGACACGAGTCCGACGATCGCTTCGACAGCGTCGGTGGTGACGATCGAAAGCCCGGCGGCCAAGTACTCGGCGGCCTTCGTCGGAAAGGCGACCGCATTGGCGACGCAGGGCCGCCGAAGCAGGAGTCCCGCGTCGGCCGCCGACAGTGTGTCGACGACTTCGTTCGGCGGCGGGGACAGCACGCGAAAACTTCCCGAGGGGAGGCCGCCCGCACGCAGGAGCGCGGTCGCGCGCTCGCGCTCGGGCGTCAGGAAGAGCAGGCGGAACTGGGGCACGCGCTCGGTCAGATGGCGCGCGACGGCGACCACGCGGGGGATCTCCTGCCACGTGGCGAGGCTCCCGGCATAGGCCGCGATCCACTCGTCGCCGGAGAGGCCCCACGTGCGACGCAACGCGGCGCGCCGCGCCTCGGCATCGGCGTCCGACCGCACGCGCGACGCGTCCACGACGCACGCGACGACGCCCGTGGGTGCGTCTCTAGGCGCGGGAAACCTCCGCGACAACGCCTCGCTCGCGTAGATCGCTCCATCGGCGAGTGCTACGACCCGACTCTCGGCGAGGTCCGTAGGCGTCGACGCATCGTCCGCCGTCCCCCGCTCGAGTCGCGCTTCGGCGGCCCGGTCGCCGTGGACGTCGACCACGACGCGGACGCCGGTCCCGTGCGTCGCTCGAAGGGCCGTCGCCGCGGCTCGGGGTCCGTGCGCATGGACCCGATCCGCGCCGAAATTTCGCAAGCGTCGGGCGACCGCACGCGCCGCGAGCGCGTCCGAGATGCGCGCGAACCCGCGGCGACGAGGCCACGCGGCGACGACGTCGAGTTCGGCGCCGAACGCGGTGACGGCGTGCGTGAGTTCGGCCACCGCCGCCCGGTCGGCGCGCCGCGTCGGAGACTCGACCGAGAGCAGGCGAATCGACGCGTCGGCGAACGTGGCGCGAAGTGTTCTCGCGCAATCCACCACCCGGCGTGCGTAGCCGCCGCGATCGAGCACGCTCGCGTGCGCCAGGATGACGAGGCGCGGCGGAGACGACGGCATGACGGATACGATCCCACGACGCCCATGAGCCCCCCCATTCCGGTTCTGCTCGTGGCGCACCAGATGCCGCCTCTCGGTGGGCCGGGGACGAGGCGGCCGGCGTCCTGGGTGCGGGCGTGGCCCGCACTCGGCATCGAGCCGCTCGTCATTTGCGCCCCCGCCGCGGACGGGGCACGATTCCACGGCTATCCGGTCGTCCCGGGCTCGGATGCCGATCTGTTCGGGCGAACCGTCGTGCGCGTCGCGACGCCGGGGGCGGGCGGCCTCGCCGGAATCCTCGCGGGCATGCATGCGCCGAATCGGGTGATCTGGACGTTCGCCCATCGTCGCGTGCGCGAACCCGAGACCCCGTGGGGCGGGCCGGCAATCGAGGCTGCGATTGCACTCGGCCGCGAGCGAGGCGCCCGAGCCGTCGTCTCGACCAGTCAACCGTACGAAGCGCATCACGTCGGGCGCGCCGTCGCGCGGACGCTCGGCGTGCCGTGGGTCGCCGATTTTCGCGATCCGATGACCGAAGCCGAGGGCCGTTCGTGGCCAACGCGCGTCCATTGGTGGTTCGAACGCCGCGAGGAGCGCGGATTGTTTCGGGATGCGACGCAGATCTGGGCCACCTGCGAATCGGCGGCGGAACGCTGGCGGCGGAGGTTTCCGAGGGCCGCGTCGAGGATCCGCGTTCGGCGCAACGGGATCGGACCGACGGACCTGTCGCGTTTCCCTCCGGCACCCGGCTCTCCACCGCTGCGCATCGGCCACGTCGGCCGCTTCACCGACTCTCCGCGTCGGTCCCGGCTCGCGTTTCTCGAGTCACGCCCCGGCGGCTACGCGGGCGACGGATCGTCGCCCGCGCCGCTGTTCGATGCCATCGAGCGGTTCTTCGCGCGACGTCCCGAAGCGGCGGGGCACGTCGTATGGATGACCGTCGGGAGCGGGGCAACGATGGCTCCGCCGGTCGGCGTCGTCGTCGAGGCGCATGCTCCCGTGTCGAACGACGAGGCGTTGCGCCTCGCG
>JANNRO010000326.1:0-3061 GCA_031401505.1 Planctomycetia bacterium | reverse complement strand
CGCGCGAAAGCCGGAAGACGGACTTCAGCGCATTGTAGATGTTCTCGACCTTCTTGCGCGAACGCGCCTCGTCATAGCCGCCGGGTTCGACTTCGCACGAGACGTTGATGATGCCACCCGCGTTGATCACGTAGTCGGGCGCGTAGAGGATGCCCATTTCGCGCAGGCGATCGCCGTGGTCCTCCCGCAGCAACACGTTGTTGGCGGCGCCCGCGATGATCCTGCAGCGCAGTTTCCGGATCGTGTCGTCGTTGATCACCGCGCCGAGCGCACAGGGCGCGAAGATGTCGCAGGGCACCTCGTAGATCGCCTCCGTCGAGACCACCTGCGCCCCGAACCGGCTTCCCGCCTCTCGCGCGCGATCGGCGGCGACGTCGGCGACGAACAACCTGGCGCCCGCCTCCTTCAGATGCTCGGCCAGGAACGCGCCGACGTTGCCCATGCCCTGGATCGCGACCGTCTTGCCCGTGAAGTCGCTGGTCGAGAAGACGTCTTCGAGGCACGCCTTCTGTCCGCGGAAGACGCCGAGCGCCGTCCACGGCGACGGATCGCCCGACGAGCCCTTCGAGCGCGGCAGCCCCGTCACCCATCGCGTGCGCTCGCGCACCTTCTCCATGTCGGCGACCGACGTGCCGACGTCTTCGGCGGTGATGTACGTGCCGCGCAACGACTCGATGAAATCGCCCATCGCGTGGAAGAGCGCGTCGGTCTTGTCGGTCTTCGGGTTGCCCAGAATGATGCTCTTGCCGCCGCCGAGCCCCGTATCGGCGATCGCCGACTTGAACGTCATTCCGCGTGCGAGTCGGAGCACGTCGAACTGCGCCTCCTCCCACGAACGGAACGGCCACATGCGCAGGCCGCCGAGCGCCGGGCCGAGCGTCGTGTCGTGCACCGCGATCAGGGCGCGCAGCCCGCTCACCGGGTCTTCGGCGCGCACGACCTTCTCGTAGCCCGGCTGCGCAATTTCGGTGATCTTCATCGCGGAGGGAGCCTCACGGGTGCGCGGCAACTTCGAGGATGCCGACGGCTCGGCCTACGGTATCGACGCGACCGTCGAAGCGACAGGATCCGTTGGACGACGTGACACGGCGGCCGGTCGGACGCGGGTCCCGTCGCGCGATCAGCCTCGCGAGCGTCCGCGAGGTCGCTTCTTCGCAGGCCCGAGCGCCGCACGCGCTTCGAGCAACTCGACCGCGCGCTCGAGCGTCAACGATTCGACGGAGTCGGACTTCTGGACGGTCGCGTTCGTCGTGCCGTCGGAGACGTACGCTCCGTAGCGCCCGTCGAGCAGTTTCACTTCGGCGCCCGACTTCGGGTGCTTGCCGAGTTCGCGAAGCGCCTTCGGCGCCGCGCGTCCGCCCCCGCGGCTGGTTTTCGGCTGGGCGAAGAGTTCGAGCGAGCGTACGAGCGACACCGTGAGCGGCGACTCGCCCGCGGGGATGCTGCGCGTGTCGGTGCCCCACTTCAGATACGGCCCGTAACGCCCGTTCGCCGCCAGGATCGGCAGTTCTTCGGCCCCACCCGTCGGCGTCGAGCGCCCGACCTCGCGGGGCAGGCGCAGGAGCGCGGCCGCCTCGTCGAGCGTGACCGTTTCGGGGGTCATGCCCACGAGGATCGACGCCATCTTGGGCTTGCCCTTCTTGCCGGCGTCTTCCGACGTCCCGAGTTGGACGTAGGGGCCGAAGCGCCCGACTTTGACGAAGACCTCGAGCCCGGTCACCGGGTCCTTGCCGAGACTCTTCGGCCCTTCGGCCCCCTTGGCGAGGATCTCGAGCGCCATCTCCGCCGTCAACTCGTCCGGCGGAGTCTCGTCGGGAATGCTCGCCCGGCGCTCGCCGCCCGCCTGCGAAAGGAAGGGCCCGTAGCGACCGACGCGCACCTCGATCGGGCCGCCCTTGGCCTCGAACTGCATGACGCGGCAGACTTCCTGCGGGATCGCGGTCGCTTCGGCCGACGCGATGTCGGTCTGGAGCCCGGTCTCGCCGGGTTCGTCGAAATAGAACGAGCGCAGGTACTCGAGGCGCTGCTTCGCTCCGACGCTGATCTCGTCGAGTTCGTCTTCCATCCGTGCCGTGAACTCGTAGTCGACGAGGTGGGGGAGATGGCGCTCGAGCAGATTGACGACCGCGAACGCGGTGAACGTGGGAACCAGCGCCGTCCCGCGCTTCCAGCAATAGTCACGCGCCTGGATCGTCTCGATGATCGAGGCGTACGTGCTCTGTCGCCCGATGCCCCGGGCCTCGAGTTCCTTGATCAGCCCGGCTTCCGTCAGTCGCGGCGGCGGCTGCGTCTCGTGGCCCTGTGCCGCGATCGACTTCGTGCCGAGCGCGTCGCCCTTCGCGACGATCGGCAGCACGCGCTCCGTCTCGCTCGCGGCCGCCTCGGCGTCTTCGGCGTCGTTCTCGACGTACGCGAGCCGAAAGCCCGGGTACTCGATCGTGCTGCCCGACGCCTGGAATCGCGCGTCGTCGACGTCGATCCGCACGGTCGTACGCTGGCCCCGCGCGTCGTTCATCTGCGAGGCGATGGTGCGCCGCCAGACCAATTCGTAGATCTTGCGCTCGTCCTCGGAGAGCTCCTCGGACACCTCGCGCAGCGGGCGGAACTCGCTGCCCGCCGGACGGATGGCCTCGTGCGCCTCCTGGGCGTTCTTGACCTTCGTCTGGTACGTGCGCGCCGACGCCGGCAGGTACTGGGAGCCGTACTCCCGCTCGATCAACCCGCGTGCGGCGCCGATCGCCTCGGCGGAGAGCGTGGTCGAGTCGGTTCGCATGTACGTGATGAAGCCGTTCTCGTAGAGGCGCTGGGCAGCGCGCATCGTGCGCGACGCGGCAAAGCGCAACTTCTTCGAGGCCTCCTGCTGAAGCGTGCTCGTCGTGAACGGCGGCGCGGGGCGCTCGGTGAACGGCTTCTGCTCGAGGTCGGCGACCCGGGCCGACCGACCGGTGAGCCGACTGACGAGCGCACGAGCGTCGGGCTCCTTCAGATGGATCGGCGCCTCCTGCATGTTGCCGCTCGCCGGCGCCTTCAGGCCGCCGGTGTCGGGGTCGAAGTCTTTGCC
>JANNRO010000325.1:0-1609 GCA_031401505.1 Planctomycetia bacterium | reverse complement strand
CGTCGAGCGGCGCGGATCGCCGACAGAACGGCTCCGCGAACCAGCAGCCAGAGGAGCCCGCAGCTTGCGGACCCTGCACCGAGTGAGTAGAGGATCGGCGAGTGCATGCTCGGAATGAAGCCGTTGATGGCGTCCGCTTTGCCTCCGAATGCGGCGACCAACGTCCCAACGAGAGTGACCGCAAGCGCGGTGCCTACGCTCAGAGCACCCTGACGCTGAACATGATTCGAAACGACGGTGTCGTGTACTCGCTCGCGGAGAGTGCGGAGCACATGGCTCACGTCCGGGGGCTGCTCTGGCGCCGAAGCGATCTTCTCGGCAGAAGAGGGAGGTTCCGCGAGTCCCGGCAGGCGGAACATTGACACGTAGCCGCCTTCTGCGGGCGCCGGCAATCGAACAGACTTGAGCCGCATGTCGCTAACCTCCACCGCCACCACGCGGGAGACGCGGAGGCTATCGGCACGAACGCCCTGCGAACTGGAGTCGCTTCCGCTCACGCCGGGGGCCGACAAGCCGGGACCGCTCGCAGGCGTGCGTTGGTCACGCCGCCTATGCTCTCCGGATGCCCGTCGCCCTCCGCCTCTCCCTCATCGCCCTCGGCCTCGCCGCCTTCGTCTGCGGCACCGCGTCGTTGACGGGCGGGTGGCTGGGTGCTCCGCCGTGGTGGGAACGAGCGGCGCCGATGGAACCAGGGGAGTGGATGCGTCGATACCGACCGGCGTGGATTGGCATACGGGCGTTGCCGGGAGGATGGCGGCCTACGCCGCCGGGAAGCAACGTGCCAACGGAGACGAACGACCCGCCGCTAACCACAGCGGATTGGGCCGTGACCGTTCCGTCGGAACTCGACGATGACGATCCGTGGAGTACGCCCGAACGAGAGGCCGCTGACCACGTTGAACCCCGCGACGGCCGCGAGTGGATCTCGGGCGGCGTAGTCGCTGCCGGTCTCGCCGTCACGGCGTTCGGCGCGTGGCGTCGGCGGCGGCGACCGGATGCGACGACATAGGCGCCCCGCCGGCCTCGCACGGCTTCGGTACGATCGCCGCATGCACCCCCCGTCCGCATCGCCCTCGTCGTCGTCGGACTCGCTCTCACGCTGTATGGCGCCGCGAGTCTCACAGGTGGATGGCTTGGGACGCCGCCGTGGTGGGAGCGGCCTCGCGATCGGACGATGGTGGAGGCCGCCGAGGACTTCGTGGCATGGGTCAAGACTCTTGATCCGGCAACGCGAGCCAAGTGGGATCGCGCCTTCTCGGAACGGGCGCCGGACGGTCAGGTCCACTTCCCGACCGCGCCACCCTACCGATTTCGCTACGACGCCATCCATGGCCGCCAGTGGATCTCAGGCGGCGTCGTGGCCGCTGGCCTCGCCCTCGCCGCGGTCGACGCGTGGCCCCGTCGGCGGCACGTCGAGGCGGGATCGTGAGTTCCGAACGATTGGATAATCCGTTTCGCGACACGCTGATCAGATTGGCACTCGCCTTCTTCGTCATGTTCCCTTTCGGATTGCTGGCGAGCATCCGAAAGCTACGGGCCCTGCTGCACGCGCTCTGACCTCCGATTCAACCTCAAGGTCGTCGTCGCCGACCGACCGCGATGACCTAGG
>JANNRO010000324.1:0-4421 GCA_031401505.1 Planctomycetia bacterium | reverse complement strand
CCCCCCCCCCCCCCCCCCGGGCGGGGTATGGCCGCGGGGGGGGGGGGGGGGGCGGGGCATCGGGGGGGGGCAAGGACCCAGTTTGCAGGCAGGCCCGAGCCCTCGTGGCGCATGAGGTCGATCGTGCGGTCGACGTACGGGCGACTCGGGCGACCGTTGAACGCGACGTCGACGATCGCCCGGACCTCGACCGGGTGGCCCCGACGCGCCCGTTCGACGGCCCCGACGTGCCTTGCGAGCGCGAGGATCATGTCGGGTTGCGTGCTCGCCATGCGCTCCTGCACCGGCGTCAGGAGCCCGCGAGCGTCGCGCTCGAAGCGGGCGCCCGTCGCGGGGTCGGTCACCTCGAACCGGGCGTGCGCGCTCTTCTCGATGAGCATCACGCGCCAGGAAAAGCGAAACCCCTCCTCGCTCCAGAGCACGTCCCCGGGGAGCGCCACGTACCGCATCGGCACGAGAACCTGCACGGCGAACCAGAGTGCCCACGCGCCTCGGACGAGCACCGGGCTTCGAGGGGCGTCCGGCCGCGGTGCGGCGGTCGAATCGACGCCCCGGAGACGCAGACGCCGCGGCCACGACGGCGGGAGCAGAATCGTCGCGAAGGCGGTCATGAAGACCGGGAACATCCCGATGGGGAACAGGACGGCGGTCGCCACGTGAAAGACGACGAGTAGGACGAAGCCGACGACGCGCGTGCGCGGGTAGAGCAGGGCGAAGGGAATCACAAGGTCGAACGCGGCTCCCACCCACGAGGCGAGGGTCGCGACCTCGGGCATCGCGAGCCAGGGCCCGACGACGGGGACGCCCTCGGCCGCCGCAAGCCACGTGCGGAGCGGCTCGCCGCGCAGGAGCCAGTCGGGGCCCAGTTTCGCGATGCCCGCGAACACGTAGACGAGGCCCACCTGACACCGGAGCGTCATCAGGACGATCGGTACGAAGCCGGGTCGTGCGATCGCGGGACGAAGGCGCGCGTCGATCGAACCCGCGTGATGGAGCGGCAGCGCCGTCAGGAGCACGGCGAGCAGGCTGATCAGGTAGTAGTGGTTGAGATAGTTCGTCTGGTCTGAGAGGTGAATCCACGTGAACCCGATCGCGATCGTCGCGGCCGCGATCCGGTAGAAGAGGCCGAGTGCCACGAACACGCCGCCGAGCCCCACGATCGCGAACAAGACCCGCATCCACGGTGCCGGGAGCGGGCGCACCCAGCCGAAGCCCTCGTAGGCGAAGAAGTACGTCGGGACTTCGAACTGCGCGTGAATCCAACCGTTCACGAAGTAGCGCACGACCGCGCCTGCGACGAGCAGCCCGAAGAGCACCCGGAAGGCAACGAGGCTCGCCGGGTCGATGAGCGACGCAGGCCTCGGCGGCTCGCGAGTCAATCGCCGTCGAAGGGGCTGAACTGCAACGTGCCGCCGAGCACGCCGGCGAGATCGGCGACGAGCCGGGTCTTCACCTGCTTGGCCGCCGCGTACGCCGCTTCGACGGGACCCGGGGTCGTGATGGCGGTCTCGAGCAGCGTCTCGTCGATCGCTTCGACGGTTTGGACGGACGCGAGCAGGTCGGCCGAGATCACCTCGTGGATCGGGCCGTGGGCCACGCGAACGAGGCTCGCGAGACCCGAACCCGGGCGCCCGTCCCACGACCCTTCGTAGGCCGCCCGCAACCCTTCGAGGTCGCCGAGCACATCGGCGCGGGAGTTGCCGCTCCGTGACGTCTCGGCGCCCGGCAACTGGGGGATGCCACCCGACGTGCGGCCGAGCGGTCGGCCCAGCCGCTGGTCGGCCGTCAACTCCGACAGCGCGATCAGGAGATTCAAGAGGTCGTCGAGCGCCGCCTGGCGCGTGGCGTAGCGCACGCTGTTGACGCCCGCGCGCGCGAACGCGTCGGCGAACCCGCCGATGCCGGGCTCCCAGCTTTGGCGAATCTGCGCGAGCACGCTTGCGACGTCCTCGCCGTAGGCCGCGAGCAACGCCCGCCGGCGCGCGGCGTCGGGCCCCGAGGCCAGCAACGCGAACAACGCCGCGTTGTTTCCGTTCTCGTCGAACAGGAGATACTCGATCGCGTGGAACCCCTTGCGCGTGGTTCCGAGGCCCGCGACCAGCGCGGCGTCGATGGGGGTTGCGGCCGCGAGCAGTTCGTCGATCCGGGGCTCGTCGATGGGGGAGGTATCGACCTTGCCGTCCAAGAGGAAGTCTTCGGCGGGCCCCAGAAGGAACGCTTCGCTGCGATTCCAGGCGTGGCGTGCCGTCCGCCACGCGGCCTGCGCGCTGTCCAAGTGGGCGAGCGACGGCCCCGTGTCGAGGTCGGACAACGCGACGGCCATTGCATCGGCCAGGACGCTCGCCTCGCGATGCGTCGGCAGCGCCACCTCGTAGGCGAGGTGCGCCAGCACCGCCGATCGCAGGTCGTCCATGCCGCCCGTCGAGCCGCCGCCGCCGCAAGCGAGCGGCACGGCCGCCATGGCCGAGAGCGCGAGCGTGGCCGCCCATCGGAGGCGACGCATCAGAGGTCCTCCAGGTAGCGCCGGAGCGCGTTGCGATCGGAGAGCGACAGGAGCCGGTAGCGGTCCCGCGCACCCTGTCCCTCGCCGCCATGCCAGAGAATCGCCTCGACGAGGTCGCGCGCGCGGCCGTCGTGCAAGAAGAACGTGTGCCCGCTCACCGTTTCCTGGAGCCCGATGCCCCACAGCGGCGGCGTGCGCCACTCCGACGGTCCCGCCCCGAATTCGGTCCGTCCGTCGGCCAAGTCGGGGCCCATGTCGTGGAGCAGGAGATCGGTGAACGGATGGATGACCTGTGACGAGAGTTCGGGAAACGCCGGATCGTCGCCCGTGACGAGCGTCGTCGTGTGGCACGAGGCGCAGCCGATCGACCGGAAGAGGACTCGCCCCCGGCGAACGACCGGGTCGCTGACGTTCCTCCGCCCGGGGACCGCGAGCGTGTGCATGTAGAAGGTCAGCGGATCGAGCACCGTCGCTTCGACTTCGGGCGTCCCGCCGTCGGGTTCGATGACGGTTGCGAGCTCCGTGGGCGTCAGGGCGTCGGTGGGGAACAATTCGGTCGTCAGCCCGACGTCGCCGTTGAAGGCGCCGGCCGCCTGCTGCTCGAGCGTCGGTTGGTTGGCCTTCCAACCGAAGCGGCCGAGGCGGAACGCATTCGATCGGATGTCGAAGACGAAGTTCGCCCGGCCTGAGACGCCGTCCTGATCGAGGTCGGTCGGATCGACGCGCGAAAGCAGGTCCGATTCCGGGACGGTCGCCAGCAGTCCGAGGCCGAAGACCGCGGGCGCCACGCGGGGCGCGAGCACGGCGTCGGCCGCGATGGCGCCGTACGCCGGATTGGCGATCGTGTACGTCGGTCGGCGCAGCGAGTAGGGGGTGCCGTCCGGAAACGTTCCCGGCTCCTCGACGTACGAAATCGCGACCTCGGCCTCGGCATCGACGCCGTCGACCGACGCGGTCTGGAGTTGATCGCCGTACACGTCGTCACCCGACGAGACGCCGCCCGTGAACAGTCCGGGCCGCACGATCTTGAAGAGGAGAGAAACCGGCTTTTCGGAGGGGAGCTCGGGCGGGCGGCCCCGGCCGTCGCGCAGGTGGCACGCCGAACAGCCGACCGCGTTGAAAATTGGGCCCAAGCCGTCGCGGCCGGTCGTCGACGAGGGGGCGGTCACCCAGTTCGTGCGGAAGAACTGGTTCCCGATGAAGAACGGATCGCTGCGCGTGCCGGTCAAGTTGGCTGCAGGAAAGCCGAAGGCATCGAGCGAGGTGTTGAAGACCGTCGTCGCGCCGCCGCTCATCGCCTCGGTCGGATCGTCGACGCCTCCTCCCCCGCCGCCCCCTCCACATCCGACGATCGCCCCCAGCACGCCGACGAGCACGACGCCGACGAGCACGGCGGCGGCGAGGGGGCGAGACGGCGAAGAGGACGACGGCTTCATGGGCATCAGTTCGTCGTGATGTTGACGCCCATGTCGGCGGCGAGTGCCGAGAACTTGTCATTGAAGTCGGAGAGCCCCTGCAGGATCAACGACAGGGTCGTGCGTCCCGGCGTCGTGTCGAGGCCCTGGATCGCCTGGTCGAAGGGGTTGAGCGTCGCCGACTGGAGATCGACGAGGAGCGCATCGAGGCGCGCCGTGATCTGGGTCGAAAGCGCCGCGTCGGCCGTATCGGCGACGGCCTTCAACCCGGTGCCGATGACGTCGAGCGTCCCGTTGCTCGATTGATACGTACCGAACCAGATGTTGCGGATGCCGATCAGATCGTGGCGGTGGTCGAGATGCGTCGTGTCGCTGAAGCAGGAGTGTTCGTCTTCCTGCAGCTGGGTCGAGTAGGGCACGAGGATACGCTCGCCGCGCAGTTCGCCGAACGCCAGCGTGCCGACGCCGGTCATGATCCGACCGAGCGCGGTCGCGACGGGCAG
>JANNRO010000323.1:0-5597 GCA_031401505.1 Planctomycetia bacterium | reverse complement strand
CGCTGATCGAGACCTCGGCGCCTCGCGAGCTCGCCCGCCGGATCGTCCTGCTCGAAGGCGTCGAACGCGTCGACGTCGGCGCGGGTCTCCTCGTCGTGATGACCAAGCGACCCGACGACCTGTTCGCCGGACTCGCCGCCTGGGCCGTCGACGACCACCTCCCGATCGGCGGCTACGGCCCGACCGACGAGAGCCTCGAGGCCGTTTTCGGGTACCTGACCACATGAGCGCCACGGCCTCTTCCGCGCCTCCCGCTCGTCCCGCTCGTCCCGCGATGCGACGGCTCTCGCCGCTCGCGGGCTTCGGCGTCGTCTTCGGCTGGGGCCTTCGGCGGTTGTTCCGCACGAAGAAATTCGTCTGGACCGCCGCTCTCGCCGTGGCGGTGGGAGCGCTCGCGGGCCTCTCCATCGCCGGGCATCCCGACGCCGCGTACCGCCTCTGGGTCTTTCTCGGCACGCCCGCGCTCGGCGTCTGCATCCCGCTGATCGCATTGGCGCTGACGGCGGGCGGCTTCGGCGAGGAAATCTCCGAGCAGACGCTCGTCTTCCATCTGGTACGCCCGGTCTCGCGCACGACGCTGTTCATGGCTCGCTTCGTCGCGGGATTGGGCCCCGCGATCGCGGCGTCCGGCGCACTCTGTCTCTTGGCGTCGATCCTCTCCGGCGTCCCCGTCTCGATCGCGACGATCGGGATGGGACTGCTCTCCGCCGCGATCGGCACGTCGGTCGTGGGCGCGATCTACTACGCGCTTGCGGCGCTGTTCCGGCGCGGGTTGGTCGCCGGGCTGATCTACACGTTCGTGATCGAGGGCTTCTTCCAGTTCATCCCGGGCTCGATCCAGAAGTTGTCGCTCACCCATCACGTGCGCAGCATCTTCCATCGGCTCTGCGACGCCGACTTCGCGACGCTCTCCGAGCGCGTCTCGGGAGAGTTGATCCGAGGGAACAGGGCCGTTCTCCGGTCCAACAAGCGCATCGAGGATCTGATCACCCCCGAACCCTGGAGCACCGTGCCGCACGCGCTCCTCGTCTGCGGGTCGGTCGCCATCGTCGCCCTCCTGATCGGCGCGTGGACCATCCGCCGTCGCGACTTCGCGCTCAAGGACTGACCGGTTCCACTGCAACGGCAGGTCGCTTTGGGACCTTCGACGAGGACGCTCCTTCGAAGTGCGTACTTATGTTTTGGCTCGGCCGGCGGGCGCTCGGGCCACCCCGCCCCGCCGTTGGCGGTCCCGATTCGGGTGGTAGCGTCCCCTGCTTCCCCGGAGGCTTCATGAAGACCGCCAAGATCGAGACGTCCAAGGGCACGATCCACCTTCAGCTGTTCGAGAAGGAGGCCCCCAAGACCGTCGCCAACTTCACCGAACTCGTGAAGAAGGGCTTCTACGACGGGACGGCGTTTCACCGGGTCATCCCGAACTTCATGATCCAGGGCGGCGACCCCCTCTCGAAGACGCTCCCCGCGGGCAACCCCCGCATCGGCACCGGCGGCCCGGGGTATCAGATTCCCTGCGAGACCGCGGGCAACCCGCAGAAGCACACGCCGGGCACGCTCTCGATGGCGCACGCGGGCAAGAACACCGGCGGCAGCCAGTTCTTCATCACCCACAAGGCGACCCCGCACCTGGACGGCGTCCACACCGTCTTCGGGCGCGTCGTCGCGGCGGACGATCAGAAGGTCGTCAACGCCATCGCCGGCGGCGACAAGATCACCAAGGTCACGATCACCGAGACGCCGTAGCCCCCGGTCCCGGCGCCTGGGCCCCGTTCGCCGTCACCCTCGACCGAACAGCCGCCGGGCGTCGAACGCCCACTCGAGGTCGGGCCAGTCGAGCCCGATCGCGAGCGCCGCCGCCCCGAGAATCACGAAGTACGCGACGGCGGCGGACCGAGCCCAGTCCCCTAGCAACGTGGCCTGCGCCGCGCCCCCCCCGGGTGAGCGCTCGGGGCCGTTCGGCGCCGAATCGGCTACGGGGCTATCGTCCGAGGTCACGTCCGGCTCCGCGTTCGGGTCCACGTTCGAGTACAGGGGGGCCCTCCGGCCCGCGGAGAACTCCCGCCGGACGGAGAACGTTCGCGCCCCATGCTACCTTCCGGACACCTACGGAGTCGCCCCGGAGTCCCGCGCGCCGCCCCCATGCTTCCGCCGCGTCGCCATCTGCTCCTCCCGTCCGACAAGGGGCTGGTCCACTACGACCTGCTCGAGGAGACGGCATTTCTGGGCCCGGGCCCCCGCGGCGCGATCCTGGCATCGCCCACGCCATTCCCCGATGCGAAGTGCATCCTCTCCGATGACGGCCGCGGGTTCGTCGCACGCCCGCTCCCGGGGGAAGCGCCGCCCGAGGTGAACGGCGCGCCAGGCGTCGACGTTCGATTGGGCGACGGGGCCCGCATCCGCGTCGGGGAGCAGGTCGCGCTGTTTCGCTCGCCCGAGGGCGCTGCGATGCCGTCGATGTCGGGCCATTCGTCGGGCGTTTCGACGGTTCATGCGACAGGTGCCGCGACAGGTCCGCGTGCAACCCGCCCGCCGTCGGCCCCGCATGTGCCCAAGAGCGCCAACTCGGCCACGAGATTGCTCGCCTTCATTGGTGCGGCCTTGCTGCTCTTCGCGGCCTACCAGACCGTTCGCTACCTCGACACGAAGGGCGCCGACCCCGTACCGCTGATCACCGCCTCGATGTTCGAGGACCCGCCCGTCGTTCGCTCGACACCGGAGGAGATGGCCCGACGCGAGTTCGACCGCTTGGCGATCCTCGACACCGGCGACGTCAACAAACTCACCGAGCTCTTCGACGGCTACGCGCAACTCGCGAAGACCGGGCGCGGCACCGCGGCCGGGGAACGCGCCGCGATGCGTCTGCGGGAGATCCGCCCCACGCTGGCGGAGTTCGCGTGGAAGTCCGAGTCGAAGGAAGTCGAGCACTCGGCGCGCGCGGGTCGCTTCCGAACGGCGATCTCGCTGCTCGAGGCCTTCGAGTCGCGGTTTGCGGGCACGAAGACGGCGGCGGAAGCGACCGATCGATTGGTCGCCGTCAAGGCGCAGGCGCGCGACGCGCTCGACGCGCTCGCGCAGCGCGCGGCGCCGATGATGACCAAGGAGCCGACGCGCGCCTATCGTCTGCTGACGGCGTCCACGCTCGAATTGCCTCCCGATCTCGCGGAAGAACTCGCGGCGTTGATGGCCCGCGTGAGAGATGCGTGGGGTTCGGCCTCGACGCAACACCCGCCGCGCCCGGTCGTCGGACCCTCGCCGCGAGAAGACCCTCCTCCCACACCGGCCCCGGCACCCGCTCCGGCCCCGGCCCCGGCACCCGCGCCGCAGGTCCCCGGGATGGGTGGTGGCGCATTCGGCGGCCGGCCGCAACACGGTCCGAAAGAAGCACCGGGCACGCCGCCCCCTCCGCCCGTCGACACCAGCGTTGCCGCCAAGGCGCTTTGGGTGCTCGCGCGTGAGCATCTGGCGGGGCGTCGATTCCAGGAGGCGCGTGACGCCTACACGCTGCTGCTTCGCAACTACGGCAACTCCGAGCCCGTCAAGGCGCACCCCGAACGGGTGAAAGCCGGTCGCAAAGCCGCCGACGTCGGCCTTCGAGGTCCGGTCGCGTTTCTGACGGAAGAAGCGACGATCAAGGACGGTCAACTCGAGTGCGAGTGGTCGTTCGACGACGACACGACGTTCCTCGAAGACTTCTCCCTCGACCAGGTGTTCCCGGGCGTCGATCCCGCCGAGTGCGCGATCCGCAGCGGACAGGCGATCCTCTCGGGATCGACGGCCATCCTCGCCAACGTCGTCTTCGAGGCGAGCAGCGTGTTCATCGAGGCCGACTGCGTCGCCGACACGCATCGGGACTACGGGATCATGGGGCGTCAAGAGAGCAAGGACATCCGCTCGGTCCTGCTCGAAGTCGGCAACACCCAGTTCCGCTTGAAGAAGGGCCCCGACGGCAAGGTCTTGAACGGGCACGTCCTCTGGCTCTTCGGCGACGGCGTCTGGAAAGACGCCGACAAGGGCGCGGCCGGTTTCATCCGCATCGCGGAGCAATTGGGCAACACGCTGAAGAGCGGCGAGCGCCTGCGCCTCGATCTCGAGATCCTGGGCGACAAGGTCGAGGGCGGCATCCACTCGAAGACCGACCCCGCGATCCTGAAGGGGCCGCTCAAGGGCGACGATGGCCGGGGGATGACGTCGATGAAGGTGGGTGCGTTCGCCTACAAGGGCCGCGTCGGAATCGAGCGGTTGAAGATCCGCGGCAAGGTCGACGAGAGCTGGGCGCTCGCCGAGTTCCAGCGTCTTTCGAAGGCCGATACCGGGCCGGAGTAGCGCCGGTCGGATTCACGCCGACCGGACGGGCACGGATCGGACGCGGGCCCCGTCGCCCCATCGGGCCCCGATCCGGTCAACGCTCGCGCCCGGTGACGATTCCGCCGACACTCGGGCGACCCACGGGAGCGATTCGCGTGCTCGAGATCGGTCGCCACCTCTCCATCGAAGACGCGCTCGACGGCGCATCCGCACCGCGACCCCTCTCGTGGAATCGGGCCGCGCGCACGCGCGCAACGGCGTCGGCGGCGCGCGTCGCCCGAGCGGTCGAGAGGGGCGAGTGGATCTACGGCGTCACGACCGGCTTCGGCAGCAACGCAATCCACGGCATCGCGCCCGAAGACGCCGAGAAGTTGCAGGAGAATCTCCTCGTCTCCCACGCATTCGGGGCGGGAGAACCCTTTTCCGACGAAGTCGTGCGCTTGGCGCTCCTGCTCCGTACGCACGCGCTCGCGCGCGGCTACTCGGGCATCCGCCCCTCGACGGTCGAGGCGTTGATCGCGCTCTCGGAAGCCGACATTTTGGCCGTCGTACCCCGGCAGGGGTCGGTCGGTGCAAGCGGCGATCTCTCCCCGCTCTCGTACCTCGCGCTCCCATTGCTCGGACGCGGTCGAGTGCGTCGCGACGGCCGCGAGATGGACGCGCGCGCGGCGTTGAAACTCGCGGGGCTCTCGCCGATCACGCTGACCCACAAGGAGGGCCTGGCGCTCGTCAACGGCACGCAGGTGACGCTCGCGTGTGCGCTGCTGGCGCTCGACGCGTCGCTGACCGCCATGCTGACGGCCGACGTCGCGGCGGCGCTCTCAACCGAGGCGCTGGCCGGTCGCTCGGCCGCGCTCGATCCACGCATCCACGAGGCGCGCGGGCACGCGGGACAGATCCGCAGCGCCGCGAGCATCCGCGCGATCCTCCGGGGCAGCAAACTGGTCGACGCGCCGACCGAATCGATTCCCGGCAAGCGCAAGGCCCCGCAGGACGCCTACGGCATCCGCTGCGCCCCGCAGGTGCATGGAGCGGTCGGCGACGGGTTGGCGTATGCCTATCAGGTGCTGCTCGCCGAGATCGACGCGGCGACCGACAACCCGTTGATCTTCGGCGACGACGTGCTGTCGGGGGGCAACTTCCACGCGCAGCCGATCGCGCTGGCGGCCGACCATACGAAACTGTGCGTCCACACGCTGGGCGCGATCAGCGAGCGCCGCACCGCTACGCTCGTCGACGCGCACATGAACGAGGGCTTGCCGCCCTATCTGGCGCCGATCCCCGCGCTCCACTCG
>JANNRO010000322.1:0-3845 GCA_031401505.1 Planctomycetia bacterium | reverse complement strand
CGAGGCCGAGATCGTCGAGAACGTCATCGACCTCCGCACGACGGGCATTCGCGGCATCTCGATCTTCCTGAACGACTCGCTGATCGACCTCGATCGGGACGTGCGCGTCGTTTGGAACGGTAAACCGGTCGAGAGATGTTCGATCGAAGGGGGGCGCGACGGGACCGTCGTCCGACTCCCGGCCACGTTCGCCCGCACGCTCGACGGCATGTTCGATCGCCGCTTGCTCTCGATCCGCCAGAGCCGGATGTACGGCTGGATCTTCCCGGTCGCGCTCGAGCAGATCGGAATTCCGGGCGCCTCCACGAATTCGACCGACACCACGCGGACCGCCCCGCCGAAGTAGCGCCGCCGGCTCGGGCAAACGGGTTCCCGGACGATCCCTATCGGTCGTAGCGATGCAATTCCACGCGGTGGAGTCGGTCGAGCGTCGCGGGTCGAAAGCCCGACCGGGCGAGATCTGCATCGGCCTGACGCACCTTCTCGGTGTGAATCGTGACGACCACCCACAGGCTCCGCGCCGCGGGCGGTAGCACGTCGCGCGCGATGGCGATCGCGAGGTCTTTTCGCCGGAGGTAGTGGTCGGCGACGGCTTCCTCGAATCCGTGGCCCACGACGATGACGTCGCCCGGCCTGGCACGTGCCTCGATGATCGAGATGGCTCCGCGGAAATCGGTGTTCTTCGGCTTGCGGATCTGAACGAGCAACATGCGCCCGGAGAATGCCAATGCGGCGATCACGAGCGCGATCGAGAGCGCGCTTCGCGCCCGTCGAGTTCGCGCGGGCGCGTGCTCACCGGACTCCGCGATGCGACTCGCACCGAGGGCCGCGAGGAGGAACATTCCCGCCGCGGACGCGATCGTCGTTCGGGGCAGGAAAATCGCCGGTCCGATCAGGGAGACGCCCGTCGCGACGAAGAGAGGCACGCCCCAGAGGAGCCCTGCGACCAGCCGCGGACGGTCCTCAACCCGGTGCCGAGGCGCGAGGAAGAGACCCAGGAGCCCGAGCGCCGAGATCACGCCAAACGCGTACTCTCCGCCTGAATGGGCGAGGACGGCCCGATGAAACTCCTTCCACTGCGGTGGCGTGATCCACCCAGTCGTGCGAACGCCCTCTTCCTGCCTGAGGAGCACGGGCACCCAGGGCGCGAACAGGACGAGCGCGCCGACGCCGCAGACGATCGCGGCGCGAAAGAGACCTCTTGCGTCGTCGGGCCGCGGCTTTGCGACGCGGACGAGGACGTAGATCGCCTGCGAGAGACCGACGAAGAGCCCGAGAGCGTGCGTGTACGGTAGCGACGCGAGTGCCAGCGCGTAGACCGCGCGGCGGACCGTGGACGTTGGCCGATCCGCCAGTCGCAGCAGCGCGAGGGTGGAGAGTACGGAGAGCGCGAGGAGCAGCGCGTAGGGACGCACCTCCTGGGAGTAGGCGACGAAGTAGGGCGAGACCGCGGCAAAGAGTCCCGCGACGATGCCGGTTCGCGGCCCCCCGAGCCGATGTCCGAGCGCGAGCAAGCCGGCGACCGCGACGACGCCGAAGAGGACCGACAGCGATCGAAGGGCCGCGTCGGACTCTCCGAAGACGCGAATCCACGCACCGAGCGTCAGGAAGTAGAGCGGCGGGTGAACATCCCGGGCGAGCGACGCGACGGCGTCCGACGCCGACATCCGCGCGACGAGGACGGAGTGGCCTTCGTCGAACCAGAGGCTCTCGGCCTCGAGGCCGACGCATCGCAGCACGACGGCCAGAAGCAACACGAGGGCCGCCGCCGCGCGATACGTCAGGACCCGGCGTCGGTCGGAGTGTCGATCGAGCGTCTCAACCACCGTCGGACCTCGTGGTCTTGGCGTGCCACATCTCGCCGAAACGGCGGCGCACGGACTCACGTACGGTCGGGTCGAGGAGACGTTTGGCGCGGACGTACAACGACGATTCCAACCGGCCGAAGGCGAGTCCCATCGACAGCGCCACGAGCCCTGCCAACCAGACCCCCGGCCACGTGCCGAACCAGAAGCCGGTGACCTGCATCGCCCGCATCGCCAGCAGGATCAGCGGGACGTGGATCAGGTAGAGGCCGTAGCTGTACCCCCCGGCGATTGCCAACGGATTTTCGCGTCGCGTGTCACGCACCTGCACCAGAAACCAGACCGTCAGCGCCGACGCAAGCCCGCGGGTCCAATAGTGCAGATCGAGGTGCAGCTTCATCGTGAACCAACCCGCGCCGAGCACCATCAGCCCGACGATGAGCGCGAACACCGGCCACCGCCACCGACGTCCCCGATCGCGACACTGGTACGCCAGCACCCCGAACAGGAACGGAACCAGATGGACCGAGGCCCAGATGCTCTTCAACACCGGCAGCATGCGGCTGCCGAATCCGGGCCAGACGATCGACTTCACCGCGAGCACGGCGAGCCACACGCCGATCGCGATCGTCAGCCGCTTGGCCCCCGCGACTTTCCACAGCACCACGAGCGAGACCGACAGGAACACCTCGTAGATCAGCGTCCATTCGATCGTCAACGGGTATTGGCCGCCCGACACCCGCTTCGTCGCGAAGAGCCCGATCGTGCGGTAGTTCGGGGCCGGATCGCCCACCTTCAAGTGCGCGCCGGGCCACAGCCCCACGTAGAACGAAATCGTCACGAGGGCGACCGCCAGCCAGTATCCGGGATAGAGCCGGAGGAAGCGCAGCAAGAGGTACTGTCCCGGCGTCGTGGATCGGAGCGCGTGCGTGAGCACGAACCCGGAGAGCGCGAAGAACATCGGTACGAATGCGGACGCGATCCACGGCATGTCGAGCCAGAGCACCGGGCCATCCGAAACGCCGAAACTGTGTCGCGAGTAGTTCCCGAGGTGGAACAACGCCACCCCGCACGCCGCGAAGAGTCGGAGGATCTGGAGATTGTTGAACCGCACGGCCGGAGGCATGGGACCGGCCGGTGGAACGGTTGAGATGGGGGGCAGCGCGGGTTCGATCCTCACGCGACGACTCTATTCTTGCGGGTGTGAATCGTCGTCTCCCGCACGCGAGCGTAGGCCCGGTCGTCTCGTCGGTTCGGTGGTGGCCTCGCCCGGAGTCGGAGTGATCGCGACCGAAGCATCGAGAGCCGTCCGCGGAGGCGGTCGGCGGCGTTGCCCTTGTCCTTGATCTGCCGGCCGCACGACTCGAGCACGCGCCGGACGTGCTCGCGCTCGACGGAGCCGCGGGCGGCACGCGTTGGAAGTCGGGGATCGGCGGACGGATCGAGGGCGCGTTTATCCCCGACGACGCGTCGAGCACGAGCGCGTCGCACCGGCTAAAGATCACGTCCCGATGCGCGACGTTGGCGAGTTCGCGGATGTTGACGGGCCCCTCGAAGTTGGAACGGAGTCATGGCCCCGACGGGGACATCGATCTGCACTTCGAGCCGGCGGACGAACTCGCTTCGGTCGACTTCCCGAGTCGCGAACGAGACGGGTCGCTACGTGGGGAGCGCTCGGCCGAGTCGGCACTGTGTCGCGCGATGGTGGCGAATCGGTAGCGTCGTGGCGACTCGGTGCCTGCCTGTCGAGGCGGCCATTGCCGACCGCACGCTCGTCGCGCCGGATTTCGGCCGGCGCGTGTCGAGTCGGCGATTGGCGGCATCCGGCACGACGTTTGCGATTTCGAAACGGCGGGTTCCCCTCCTGGAATCTTCGGAGGCCTTCGATCATGCGAATTCGTTCTTGGCTGCTCCCGGCGCTTCTCGCGAGTCCCCTACTCTTCCCGGTCGACCGGGTCATCGCCTGCATGCGCTTCAAGAAGCCTGCCGGCGCCGTAAAGAACGGACTGCGCGAGCCGTCCGATCCGCCGCCGCCGCCGG
>JANNRO010000321.1:0-2120 GCA_031401505.1 Planctomycetia bacterium | reverse complement strand
CCGGCACCGAAGTAGCAGAGCGCCAGATTGGATTGGAAGGTGCTGTTCGTCGGATCGAGCCGGATGGCTTCGCGAATTTCGGCCAGGGCCTCCTGCGTCTTCCCGAGTGTTCGTAGGGCGACGCTCAAGTCGTTGTGCGCGGTCGCGAAGTCCGGGCGCGCCTCGATCGACGCGCGGTACGCCCGAGCCGCTCCCGCCGCGTCGCCCTTGGCGAGCAGGGCTCGGCCATGAACGTAGTGCGCGTACGCCGAGTGCGGCCGCAACGCGACGACGACCGACGCGGCGCGTAGCGCGGTATCGAGATGCGGCGGATCGCACGCGAGCCCCCAGACGGCTGCATACACGTGCAGATAGAACTCGTCCGGATGTCGCACGAGCATGCGCTCGGCCAACGTGAGCGCGCTCTCGGGGTCGCCGCGGCCATTGATTCCCACCCCGAGCCGGTAGCACAGGACCAACATCGAAACGACGCGTTGGCGGTCGACGTCCGGCTCCACCGAGAGGGCCCGCAGTTCGTCGGTCGACTTCGCCGCCCGGACTCGGGCCATGAAGGGGTCGGTGTCGACCGCCTCCAACAGGGCCGCGTGCCGGGCATCGGACTGCTTCAACACCTGACGCGTGACCTGCCAGTCGTAGAGCTGGCCGATCATCACGTCGCGCCGCTCGGGCTCGAATGCCCGGATGCGGGCCGCGAGCGTCGCGATGTCGGCCGGACCGTCGAGGTCGATGCCGGCTTCGCGATAGGCGTCGGCGTACCCCTGATCGAGTCCCTTTACGCCGAAGATCTCGAGTCGTGCCGTGCGGATGTCTTCGAGCCGCCCGATCGCACGTCGTTCGACCGCCTCCTTCTCGACGACCCCTGCCGCGGCGGCCCTCGCGTCGGTCAGCTCGGCGACCGCGCGGGTGACCCGAGCCCGCGCCTCGGCGCTGGCGTCGTTCGAGCGCGCGAGCACGTCGGCGTTGCGCGCGAGGACGATCGCTTCGTCCCAGAGCGAGAGGTTCGTTACGGCGGCGACGGCCTTTCCGCGCCGCAGCGCGGTCTCGTCGAGCGCGCTCGAAATCTGCGCGTCGACGTCCCGGGTGCGGGCCCGCTGCGCGGCCTCCCACCAGATCCACCCGCCGCCCCCGAGCAGCACGAGACAAAGGACCGCGGCCGAGAGCGCCATCGACAAACGCCGACGCTTGCGTTCCTCTTCGGCCACGACGCGGGCCCGCTCGGCCGCCGCCTCCGCCGACTTTCGCTTTTCTTCGAGCGAGGCGAGATACGCGCCGATCGCAAGCGTCACGGCCCCTGCGTCGCGCGGACGCGCCTCGAGATCGGCCGAGAGACAACCCTTGGCCAGCGACTTCAATTCCTGGTCTGCACCGCAGGCGTCGATCCGGGCGAACGCGCCCGTCAACGCCCCACCCGCCGCCGCCATCAAGAGTTGCATCCCGTCGCCCCGGTACGGCGGCTCGGCGGTCAGGATTTCGCACAGCAGCGCCCCGAGCGCGAACACGTCGCTGCGCTCGTCGACACGCTCGACGTCACCGGCGGCCTGCTCCGGCGGCATGTATCGCAGCGTGCCCATCACCGCGCCCGACTCCGACTTCGAGCCGGACCCTTCCGACCTCGGTGTCGTCACGAAGGAGACGTCGGGCTGGACCTTCTTCTTCTCTTCCCGCTCCCGAACGGCGGCTCCCCGGGTCAGCACCTTGCCCATGCCCCAGTCGAGGACGAGTACCTCGCCGAAGGCCCCCACCATGACGTTGGCGGGCTTCAAATCCCGGTGGATCACGCCCCGCGAGTGGGCGTAGGCCATGGTCTGGCAGATCGACTCGAAGATCGAGAGCATCCGCCGCAGGTCGTCGGACGGACTCTTGCGCTCGGCGAGGAGCATCGCGAGCGTGCGCCCCTTGATGAGCTTCATCGTGAAGTAGGGGCGCTTGTCGGCGCGCATCCCGAGTTCGTAAACCGGGACGATGCCCGGGTGCTGGAGTTGCCCCCCGATCTGGGCCTCTTCGACGAAACGCTGGAGCACGTCGGGCGTCTCCGCGTGCTCCTCGAGCAACAGCTTCATTGCCACGTCGCGCCCGAGGTCGAGATCGTGCCCCTTGATCACGACGCCGACCCCGCCCCG
>JANNRO010000320.1:0-1628 GCA_031401505.1 Planctomycetia bacterium | reverse complement strand
CCGCCGTCGGGTGCGGCGGAGGTGGCGGCGGCGGTGGGTCCTCGCCGACTCCTACCGTTCCCGACGTGGCGCTCCTCTTGGTCAGCGGCCACAACGGTCTGTTCGACGGGTCGCCGTCCGCGTCGTATCTCCAGTTTAACGCGGGTCCCGAGATTCAGGCGGACCTCATCTCCGCGGGCTACACCGTCTCCACGACGTACTTCGTCGACGACGCGTTCTCAATCGGCGGCTATGGCGGCGACCTCGATCTCGTCGATGCGATGTAGTTCACCCGCGACAATTGGGTACCGTACGGGACGCGCGTCGTCATCGTGGCGCACAGTCACGGCGGTGTCTGGGCGCACGAGGCCATCCGCGCCGTCCCGGGGCCTTCCGTGCAGGCGCTCGTCGATCTCGACTGCAGCTCGTACGGGTGGTCGCTGGTCGGTCACGACATCGACAATGCATTCATCGGAGGCGATCCGCGGGACGCCTTCGACATCGGCCTCGTCGTCAACGTCCCGACATACGCGAGCGTTCCGAATGAGCAAAACGGCACCTACGATACGGAGGATGTCGTCTTCTCGAATGTCGTCAGCAATCTGGAAGTTCGATCGGGCGGCTCGCCCCTCGGAGGCGAGTGGTTCGACGAGAAGTGGAACATGAGGTCGAGCGGGTCGACCACGGGGATCTACTACTTCTTCTCGGATTCGAGTCACGACGAGGTCCATCAACCCGGCGGCTCTACGCTGGCAGTCGTCCGCCCCTGGATCCGTGCGCGACTCGGCCCGTAGTCGAACGGACCGCACGAGGACGTCGGCCGTCCACGAGCGTGGCCACCAGTGCGCCATCACGACCTTCTACGATCAGGGCTTGGGCTACCCGTCGTCGCCCTGATCAGGATCCTCGTCGAATCGGAGTCGCTGCTCGCGGTCGGCCGCGACGGCGACGAGCCGGACCAGCTCGGCGAGCCGTGCGGCGTCGGTCGAGGGTCCGTCAAACGGAAGCTCGGCCGCGATGGCGAGCACGCGATCGCGACGTGTCGCTCCGGGAGTGAACTCGCATGCGAGTCCCGCACGGAGTTCCCCCGCGCGGAGGGTCGGTTCGCCGTCGTCGAGGCGCACCAGGCCCACCCGGCTCGCGCACCGGAGCGCGAGTCCCTCGCCGACTCGCGTCCGCTGGAGCGTCACCGACACCGGCTGCCGTCGGTCGTCCATCTCGACTCGAGAGAGCATGCCCTGCTTCGCGAACTCGCCGCTCGGCCGTTCCTCGAAGTCTGTGCCGAGCGAAGCGCGAGCTTGCCGCCATAGGAACGAGAATCGCTCCGCGATCGGTTCGAGCTCGGGAGCCGCCCGATCCGACGGGATCGATCCGCCTTCGAGCAGGCCGCGTCGCTCCTCAAGGCCGAACGCCGACATGAGCGGATCGAGGATCGGCGAGACGTCCTTCAACGGTTCGGTGTACGCCCGCGCGGTGTCAATGGACCGGCTCTCGACCTTGGACGGGGGGAATGCATAGGGATTTGAATCGGCCCCGCGGGGTGGGCGCTCGACGACACGGATGAACGCGGATGACCATCCTACGCACCTTCGACCCCTCCCGGGAGGGGTCGAAGGTGCTCGCGGATCCCGGTTGCGCCCCCGTCGCCC
>JANNRO010000319.1:0-17514 GCA_031401505.1 Planctomycetia bacterium | reverse complement strand
TCGACGGCACGACCGACGATCCGATGGCCTACAGCGCCCGCCTCAACTGGGACGTCATGGGCCACATGGGCTACGAAGAGGGCGCGCTGCGCCAGCGTTCGTGCGACTGGACCGCCGCCGTCGGCGTCTGGGGCACGTACTACGTCGACCACCTGCGCGAAAACACGATCGTCCAGTACGGCGACCGCATCGCGTACGGCGTCGACCTCGCGGTCGGCTACGGCGGCTTCTCGTTCACCGGTGCGTACAGCATGTTCACCTACGAGAACAGCCAGGTGAACAGCGACATCGACGGCACGTCGTACCTCGCGCAGCTGGGCTACCTGTTCCCCGACACGGCCTGGGAAATCGCGGCGCGCTACAGCGCGTACACGGTCGAGTTCGATGGCGGCGGCGATCCGGGTGCGACCGAGTACGGCTTCGCGGTGAACTACTACATCGACGGGCACGCCGACAAGATCACGGCGGACATCGCGTTCATCTCGGCCGACGACGACGGCAACGGCCTGGCCGACACGTATGCGGGCTACAACGCGACGGGCGACAGCGACGCCACGTTGCTCCGCATCCAGTGGCAGCTCGCGCTCTAACCGAGCGAGACGTCTCTTGATCGAGGGCCCGGCGCCGCAAGGTGCCGGGCCCTTCTTGTTTCCCGGAGAACGTTTCTTTGACGACCGGGGCTCGACGATCACGCTTCGTGGCTCGTCGGACTCGATCCGACGCCGCTGAGTCCGTCGCGGGCGGTAGCGCTGAGTTCGCCGTCCGTCGGCATTCAGGTTCGGTGGATCCAAGCCGATCGTCGTCCTGGGTCGTTGACCCCCTCCCGGGGGGCAGGGCTCCCTTGCCTTCCACTGGGCGGGGCGTCTAGAACTCCGATCGTGCGATGCCGACGGTTGGGCCGGTGTCGATCCGAAGTCTTCCTGGGAGGCGGTTCATGAAGTCGATCCTGACGATGGGTGCGGTGGCAGGGCTCGCCCTCGGCGCGACCCCGGCGCTCGCGAACGAATGTGTCGGCGGCATCTGTTCGGTTCCCGTGGCGCCGTCCGAGGTCGAGCGGGCGTTGGATGCGCAGACGGCGCCGTCCGCCCGTGAGATCCAGTCGTCGGTCGACGGGTACCTCGCGTCCGCCCGGTCCGATGCGTCGTTGGTCGGCGGCTGCGGCCAGGCCGGCTACGACGGCGGCTTCTGGATCCGCGGCGGCACGTTCCTTCTCAAGATCAACCTGACGATCCAGACGCGTTGGGAAGGCTTCGATTGGGACGACGCCGACTTCGAGCCCGCCCCGGGTGGTGACCTCTCGGGCTTCTCGCTTCCCCGCGTGACGCTCAAATTCTCGGGTGACGCGACCTGCGACGTCCACTACTACGCCGAACTCGAGTTCGGCCACAGCGGCTCGTTCCTCGACAACCAGAACGGCTTCGAGTCGTTCGGCGGCCTGCTTCTCGAGTCGACCGGATTCTTCGACGGACGAGACGAAACGGCCCGGCCGGATCTCGGGATCTGCCGGGAGGCGTGGATCGAGTACGAAGCGGCCCCGCAGTTGGCGTTCCGCATGGGTCTCGTCGGGACCGCGGCGACACGCCAATTGATGACGCCGCCGGAGATGCAGCAGTTCGTGGACATCTCGTTGGCTTCGGCGTTCGTCGGCACGTGGATGCCCGGGTACAGCGATCGCAATCGCGACTACGGCTTCCTGGTGCACGGTGCGCTCGGCTGCGACGGCGAGTGGCAGTACATGCTGACGGTCACCAACGGCGACGGCCCGGTGCACCGCAACGTGCTCGACGGCAGGACCGACGATCCGATGGCCTACAGCGCCCGCATCAACTGGGACATCCTGGGTCACATGGGCTACGAAGAGGGCGCGCTGCGCCAGCGCTCGTGCGACTGGACGGCGTCGGTCGGCGCGTGGGGGCACTATTTCGTCGACCATGCCACCGAGAACCCGCTCGATCCGTTCGCGGACCGGCTCTCGTACGGCCTCGATGCCGCGGTGGGCTGGGGCGGCTTCTCGTTCACGGGGGCGTACAACCTCTTCACGCTCGAGAACGAAGCGGGAGACAATCTCGACGGATGGTCGTACCTCGTCCAGGTCGGCTACCTGTTCCCCGACACGGCGTGGGAGATCGCGGCGCGCTACAGCGCCTACGGGATCGAGCCGGACGGCGGCCCCGACGCCGGGGCGACCGAGTACGGCTTCGCGGTGAACTACTACATCGATGGCCACGCCGACAAGGTCACGGCGGACGTCACGTTCGTCTCGGCGGACGACGACGGGAACTTCCTGGCGGATACGTACACGGGCTACAACGTGACGGGCGACAGCGACGCGACGTTGATCCGCCTCCAGTGGCAGCTCGCGCTGTAGTCGGGCGAGGCTTCCTCGACGGGTTTCGCGGGACCCGGCGCGCTCTCGAACGCCGGGCCCCCTCGTTCGGGCGATCGCCGCCATGGTGGTCCCGTCGCTCCCCATCGGGCGGCCCGACGGTTGGAACGGCCGCTTGCTCTTCGCGGGGCGTGTGACGTAGAACATGGATCGGCCGGCGTCCGTGGTCGGACGGGCATAGATCCGAAGTCTTTCCGGGAGGCGTTCATGAAATCGATTTTGACGATGGCGACGGCGGCGGGGCTCGTCCTCGGTGCAGCCCCGGCGCTGGCGAACGAGTGTGCGGAATGCGCCGGCTCGCTCCCCGTTCCGGCGACGGCCGTCGAGAAGGCGTTGGATGCGCAGGCGGCGCCGTCCGCCCGTGAGATCCAGTCTTCGGTCGACGGGTACCTCGCGTCCGCCCGGTCCGACGCGTCGTTGGTCGGCGGCTGCGGTCAGGCCGGCTACGACGGAGGCTTCTGGATCCGCGGCGGCACGTTCCTGATGAAGATCAACCTGACGATCCAGACGCGCTGGGAGGGCTTCGACTGGGACGACGTCAACGTCGAACCCTCTCCGGGCGGCGATCTCTCCGGTTTCTCGGTTCCCCGCGTGACGCTCAAGTTCTCGGGTGACGCGACCTGCGACGTCCACTACTACGCGGAACTCGAATTCGGCCACGCCGGATCGTTCCTCGACAACAGCACCGGATTCGGCTCGTACGGCGGTCAATTGTTCCAGTTCTTGAACGGCACCGCGGCCCCGACCGCCCGCCCCGACCCGGGTATCACGCGCGAGGCGTGGATCGAGTACGAGGCCGCGCCCCAGCTCGCGTTCCGGATGGGTCTCATCAAGATCGCGGCCACCCGCCAGCTGATGACGCCCCCCGAGATGCAGCAGTTCGTCGACATCTCGCTCGCGTCGGCGGGTGTCGGCCTGGTCAATCCGGGCTACACCGACCGCAACCGTGACTACGGCTTCATGGTCCACGGCGCGCTCGGTTGCGACGGCGAGTGGCAGTACATGTTGACGGTCACCAACGGTGACGGCCCGGTGCATCGCAACGTGATCGACGGCACGACCGACGACCCATTGGCCTACAGCGCCCGTCTCAACTGGGACATCATGGGTCACATGGGCTACGAGGAGGGCGCCTTGCGCCAGCGCTCGTGCGAGTGGACGGCCGCCCTCGGCGTCTGGGGCACGTACTTCATCGATCACCGCCAGGAGAACGTGCTCGTCCAGTTCGCCGACCGCACGTCGTACGGCGTCGACCTCGCGGTCGGCTACGGCGGCTTCTCGTTCACCGGCGCCTACAGCATGGTCACCTGGGAAAACGGAACCGTCCTGGAGTTCGACGGCACGGCGTACCTCGCACAGCTGGGCTATCTGTTCCCCGACACGGCGTGGGAGATCGCGGCGCGCTACAGCGGCTACTTCGCCGAGCCCGACGGCGGCAACGACTCCGGTGCGACCGAGATCGGCGTCGCGGTCAACTACTACATCGACGGGCACGCCGACAAGATCACGGCGGACATCGCGTTCATCTCGCCGGAAGACGCCGGCGCCTTCGTGGCCGACACGTATGCCGGCTACAACGCGTCCGGCGACAGCGACGCCACGCTGCTCCGCCTTCAGTGGCAACTCGCGCTCTGATCGGGCGATCCGACTCGTGATGCGTGGGCCGGGCGTCGTACGGCGCCCGGCCCGTTCTTTTTCGTTCGCGGGGTCAGCGCACCGAACTTCGCCGATCCGGGGCGTGCGACTCTTCCGCGGCCCGGAACGAATCGAACCAGTCGAGTTGCGACTCGCCCTCGGGGCACAGATCGACGAGCGACACGCCCACGAGACGCAGGCGCCTTCGCGGATCGTGACGCCTTCGTTCGAGCGTCCGGATCGCGTCGAGAACGTCGGGATCGCGGCTCGACGCCGTCGGGAGCCGCGTCCGTGCGGTGAACGTGCGGAACTCCGAATCGCGCCACTTGACGACCACCGCCTGTGCGCGAAGCCGTTCGTCCCGAAGCGCCGCCACCGCCGATCGTGCGAGCGAGGTGAGCGCCGACCCGACGACGCGCGCGTCGGCGGTGTCGGTCGCGAACGTCGTCTCGCGTGAGATCGAGCGAGGCACCCTCGGGCCTCCATCGACGGGCTCGTCGTCGATACCCCGGGCACGCTGTACGAGCGCGACGCCCGCCACGCCGAGCGCCGCTTCGAGTTCTCTGCCCGGAACCCGCGCGAGATCGCCGATCGTGTGGATGTGAAGCGAAGCCAATCGCTCCCGAGTCCGCGGGCCCACACCGGGGAGGGAATCGACCGGGAGCCCGCCCAGAAACGTCGCTTCGTGCCCCCTCGCCACCTCGAGCACGCCACCGGGTTTGGCGAGATTCGCCGCAACCTTCGCGATGCACTTGCTCGAGCCGATTCCGATCGAAACCGACAGGCCCGTCTGATCGAGGATTTGGGCGCGCAGGCTCGCGGCGGCGTCGATCCAGCCGATTCGTGCGATCGGCGATGGCTCGGCCGACCGCGCGCCCGTCGCGTGCTCCGGCGAACTTCCTGTGAAGTCGAGGTAGGCCTCGTCGATCGAGACGCGTTCGAGGGCGGGTGCGCATGCCCGGAGAATGGCGAATACCTCCCCCGACGCGGTCTCATACGCCGGGAAATCGGGCGGCCGCACCACCGCGCGCGGGCACAGGGCGAGCGCCCGTGCCATGGGCATCGCCGAATGGACGCCGAGTGCCCGTGCCTCGTACGAAGCCGAGCACACGACGCCCCGGCTCGATGCCGATCCTCCGACGATGACCGGCACGCCCCGGAGTTCGGGATCCCGCCGTCGCTCGACCGAAACGTAGAATGCGTCCAAGTCGACGAGCCAGATCACACGGGGAGGGCTCGCCGCAAGCGGGTTCGGAGCCGCTCGGACTGTAGTCGTCGTGGTCGGATCGACGTGGCTGGTCTGAGTGAGGTTCATGGGGTGGTTCGTCGCACTTCGCCAGAGGATACCTTACAAAATACGATCATTCCACCCCGAGTCCGGTGACGCGTCGCCGGGGCCGATCCGGTACGTTGAGCGGGGGCGGCTCGTTCACCTGGGAGACCCCATGGGTCGTTTCACGGCGGTTGGCTTCACCAAGTCGGCGGTTCTCGCGACACTCCTGTTCCTCTCGGCGTTGACCCTCGGATGCGGAGGGGGCGGCGGGGGAGGAGACGGCATCGACGCGGGGCCGGCCTACTGGGCCATCCCGTTCATCCCGACATCCGTCGGTCGGGACGTCGTGGTGGGCGCGCGCAATCTCGATTCGTCGAGTACGACGATCAGCCATCAGTCTTACCGACCCGACGGGTCGGCGTACGGGGCCTCGGCGTCGCTCGCGATCGACGGGAGCGGCGAGGCGATCTTGTCGCTTTCGACGCTGCTTTCCGGCGCCGCCGCCGCAGGCGGAGTCGTCTACGTCTCCACGCCGTCCCGACGCGTGGAGGTCTGGTTCGACGTCGAGGTTCCCTCGCAGTTGACCGGCGGGGCGTCGCGTGCGTGTGCGCTCCCCGACGTCGCCCTGCCGCCGCCGGGACCGTTCCGGACCGGTGTCAACGCCACGACGCTGACGACGTCGATCCAGATCGCCAATTCGAGCGCCTTGGTCGTGCCCATCACGGTCACGGCGTACGAGGAGTCGCTCGTGGACCCGCTCGCGCCGCCGGTGGCGTCGGTCGTGGTGCTCGCGCCCTTCGCACCCGCCGAATCGCGGATCTTCACGCCCGACTCGCTTTCGGGCATCCCGGGCTTCGTCGGTTCGTTCTTCGTCGATTCCCCGTCGCCCGTGGTCGCCGCGGCGGAGGAGAGTCTGGCGTTCGACATCCCCCGCGTCTCGACCTCCACGCGCACGGTCGCGGCCTCGGTCTCGTTCGGTGAGGATCCGGCGACGGTGTTCGCGAGCTATCTCGACTTCGCGTTGGTCGTCCGCAACGACAATGACTCGCCAAGGTCGATCCAATTGACGAGCATCGATCGCGAGAATGGGACGAGCATGTTCTCGGGCGTCCGATTCATCTCGCTCGCCGCGCACGAATCGCGCGCGATCCCGACGACGGCGGAACCGCTCGTCGATCTCTTCGGTGACGTCTTCGCCACGAGCACGTTCGGACGATTTTCGATCCAGTTGTCGGTGCCGGCCGGCGTCGACGTGGGCGTGCGCCAGTTCGACCCGCAGTTCCTGATCGCGAACATGGCGCTCGAACCCACGCCGCTCGGCCACGTCCTCATCGTGTCCGACGTACGCACGCTCGCCGTGCTCCCGTCGCTCGTGCGGACGATCGCGACGGTCTACAACCCGAACGACGTTCCGATGACCGTCACGGCGGAAGCCGTGGTCTCCCAGCCGAGCGGGTTCGACGCGTCGGTCGTGGCGATCACGACGCTGACCATTCCGGCCCACGGGCAGGTGGAGTTCTCGCCCGACGGCACGACCTACGCCGATCGCGATCTCGTCCTCGCCGACTACATCGGGCTGCGGTTCCGGGCGAACGCTCCGTTTTCGGTCACGGCCCGACGCGTGACACGCACGGCCTCGAATGCGATCGTCGCGTTGGTTGCGCTGCCCGTCCGGTCGTTCGACGACGGAGAGTGATCGATCGATCGGCCGGGTGAACCCGATTCACCCGCACGGGCCCGAACGGCGCTCGCGCCTTGGAGTTGGGCTGGCGTCGTCACGGATCCCGCCGCAGGATCGCCACGACGACACCGGACACACGGGCGTGCCGCTCGGTCAACTGTTCGGAGGCGCGGTCTCCGCGCCCGCAACGCAGGTGCGTTCCTTCCCGCCGTACCGACCAAAGCGCCGAGGTTCCGTCGGGACCGACGACCGCCGCGAGGTCGTCAGCGAGGTCGTCGGCGCCACCCGCTCCCGCCTCGATGCCGCGCGCCAGCGCGACGTGGTCGCCGTCACGCAACCCGAGGCTTCTCAACGCTTCCCCTTCGACGCACGCGAAAGCGATTTCCCGCCCCGGTGCGAAGGGGCTCGGACATCGCGCACGGGAGAGGCGCACGGGCGGTGGGACGGGTACCGCGGTTCGAGGTCGCGGTTGGCGGGGTCGTCTCATGGGATACGAACAAAAGTAGAACATACCCCTCCGACAGTCGTTGTGGCGGCGCCCGTATGCTCTGTCGGTGACGTCCCGAGCGCTCCTCTTCACCCTGGCACTCGTGGCCGTGCAATCGCGCGGCGCGGCTGCCGAAGATCCGGCGCCGGCCCCCCCGGTCGTCCCCCTCTCGGTGGAGACGATTTCGGCCGGTCGCTGGCCCTTCGTCGGGCCCGCGGGGCCGTCGATCACGTGGATCCCCGGCGCCGACGCGTGGCTCGAGTGGCGCGTCGATGCGAGTCGCCGACCCGTCGCCGGTTCTCCCCGGGTATTCGAGCACTTGGTCCGCGTCGACGCGGCGACGGGCGACGAGTCGATCGTCGTCGAGTCGTCGGCGCTCGAGCGGTTGCGCGGGCTCGAAGGATCGGCGAATGCGCGCGGGATCGGCCGTCGCGGGGCGGCGCGGCTGATCGTCGCCGCCGACGGCCGATCCGTCGTGCTGGTCGGGAACGGCGCGATCACCCGTGTCGATCTGGACGGCGAGGGCACGCGCACGCCCTGCGTGATGACCGACCGCGGTCCCGTCTCCGACGTACGCGTGGCGAGCGACGGGCGTCGCACGTCCTACGTGCGCGATCACGACCTCTACGCGTCGATTCTTGAAGGCGACGCGCCGCGTCACGCGCGCGAAGTGCGGCTGACCGTCGGAGGCACCGACGAACTTCGCAACGGCGAACTCGACTGGGTCTATCCCGAGGAACTCGACGCCACGACGGCGTCGTGGTGGTCTCCCGACGGGCGTCGATTGGCGTATCTGCGACTCGACGAGTCGAAGGTGCCGACGTTTCCGATCGTCGATCCGACGACGCTTCACGGCTCGATCCACGAGCAGCGCTACCCCTACGTCGGCGATCCGAACCCTCTGGCGTCGATGTGGGTCGTCGGTGCGGAAGGTGGACCATCGGTCGAGCTCGATCTCGGCCTGACGGCCGAGCGCGAGCCGTACGCGCCCTGGGCCGCTTGGACGCCCGACGGCGCACGTGTCGTGGTCGCGGTGCTCGATCGGGCGCAGTCGCGCCTCGAATTGCGCGCCTGCGACCCCGTGACCGGGCGAGGAACCCCGATCTGGCGTGAACGATCCGACGTCTGGGTCGATCTTCCGCCGCCACCGAGGGCTCTCGTCTCGCGCAATGCGTTCCTCCTCAAGTCGCGCCGCGACGGTTTCTGGCGGCATTGGTTGGTCCCGCTCGACGGTCTCGCCCCCGCGCGCCCCCTGTCGTCCGAGAACGTGGATGCCGGCGATCTCCTCGCCGTCGACGAGGAGCGCGGTGTGTTCTTCCACGTAGAGCGCACGTCGGACGGCCGTCACGACGTCGTACGTCGCGTCTCGCTCGACGGCGGCGAGGCGGTGACGCTGCTCGACGACGGACTCTCCCACGCCGTGTCGTTCTCGCGGACCGGCCGCGTACTCATCGACGTCGCCTCGTCGCTGACTGCGCCGCCGCGCGTCGTCGTCCGATCGGCGGACGGGAAAAAAATCCGCGCGCTTGCCGATGCCTCCACCCCCGAGTTCCGCGCACTCGGGCTCGAGCCTCCCGAGTTTCTGACGCTCCCCGCGGCCGATGGCACCCCCTGTTTCGCGCTCCTCTGGAAGCCGACCGACTTCGACGCGACCCAGCGCCACCCACTCCTCGTGCACGCCTACGGGGGCCCTGGCTCGCGAATGGTGGCCGACACGTGGCAGGGAGGCAATGCGCTGGTGCGGGTGTTCCTCGACGCCGGGTTCCTCGTGCTGACCGTCGACGGTCGCGGCACGGGTGGTCGGGGCAAGGCGTTCGAGGCGCCCGTGCGTCACCGTCTGGGCCAGATCGAGGCGGCCGATCAGGCGTCCGCGGTCCGGGCGCTCGCGAAGGCGCCGTTCGTCGACGCCGCGCGCGTCGGGATCTGGGGCGGGTCGTTCGGCGGATTCCTCGCACTCACCGCGAGCCTCAACCACCCGGACGTTTTTCGCGCCGCCGTCGCGCTGGCGCCTGTGACCGACTGGAGGCTCTACGACTCGATCTACACCGAGCGGTACATGGGACTTCCCGCCGGGAACCCGTCCGGGTACGACGCCACCTCCGTCGTCCGCCGCGCGAAGGAATTGAAGGGATCGATCCTCGTCCTTCACGGCCTGTCCGACGACAACGTCCACGCACAGAACACGTTCCGCCTCGTCGATGCCTGCCTCGCCGCCGGGGTGTCGCTCGACTGGAACGTCTACCCGAGACGGGGGCACGGAATCGACGGCGCAGGCGCACGTCTCGATCTCTATCGGCGGATCTTGACGCATTTCACACGTTTCCTTGGGCCGGCGGAGGCGAACGGTCGATAAGCGGGGAACGAGGACCCCCGGTGTCGGACGACTGCCCCGCCCGCGAATCGACCGCGCCCGAATCGATTGCGACCGCCCCGCCCGATCGGGATGCGGCGCGCCATGCACTCGACGCCGCGGCGAGCGAATCCGGCGAGTTCGTCTCGGACGCCGAGGCGAGGCTCTTCGAGCGCGTCGCGGCGAGTCTCGATCCTCGCGACGACGGCGACGCGCGCCGCATCTCGAGGCACCTGTGGTCGAGTCGGTCGCCGGGGGCCTCGCTGGACGAATTTTCCTCACGGGTCGCGCGCGAAGCGCTCGATCCCGAGGTGCGCCAGCGGGCGACGCTCGTGTGCGGGCAGAACGCGATGTTCGCCGGAAATCTGAACGAGGCCGACCGATGCGTGCGCGCCGTGTTGCTCTCGGCGCGCGGCTCCGGCAAGCGCATCGAGCGACACGCGGTGCTGGCGCTCGGGACCGTCGCGCTCCAATTGCGGCGCGAATTCGAGGCGCTCGTGCTCGTGCGCCTCGCCATCCGGGAGATGGATGCCGCGGACGACGCGTGGGGCTCCGTCATCGCGCGCTTGAACGTCTGCGCCGTCTACTCGTTGATCGGAGACATGGGGCGGCTTGCGGCGACGCTCGACGAACTCGAACCCGCCATCCGAACGATCGACGATCCCGTGCGTCTCGCGCTCGCGGCCCGCGTGTGCCACCGGCGGCGCGCCGAGGTCCTCCAGTCTCGCGGGTGCTTCGACGCGGCACTCGGCGCGCTTCGCGCCTGCGAGTTCGTCGGCGGGCCGCGCTATCCGGGGGAGCGCCAGTTCACGGTCCTGCTCGAGGCCGACATCCACTTTGCGCGCGGACAATTCGAGCGTGCGGCCGACCATCTGACCGAGGCCGCGCGACTCGGATCTTCGACCGACGCGCGAGGGCTGCGCATCCGCACCCGACGGCTCTGTCTCAACGTCTGTCGCGGCGTGACGACGACCGTCGAGGATGCCGACGCCCTGCTCGACGCCCTCCAGTCGAAATCCGGGACGGACGTGGGCCCCGCCTCCCGCCGGGAGTTCGCGATCCAGATCGCCGACGCGATCGGCTCGGTGCCCGCCGGCCTCGCGGTGGCGCGTCGCGCCTACGACGTCGCAGCCGCGGCCGCTTTCGAGCGGCTGATCGAACTCGACCGGTTCGTGCGCGACGTGCCGGAGTCGGCCACGCCCACGGTCGACGATCTCATCGTCCTCGAGCAGTTCCGGCGGCGCACCGTCACCGCCCAGCGCGAGACGCACGCGGCGGTCGCGCGCCTGATCGCGAAGGCCGCCCGCGAGGGGCGCACGCCGGCGCCCATGCTCCCCTCCGACGGCGAACTGACCTGCGTCTGCGCCTGGTGCCAGCGCGTACGGACGAAGGACGGCGTCTGGCTGTCCATCCAGCAGTTCCTTCCCCTTCAACTCGAGGGTGCGATCGAGTTGACGCACGGCATCTGCGATTCGTGTTTCCCCTCGCTGCGGGGGCAGCTGCACGTGGACAGCGCCGTCGCCGTCGGGGCGGCATAGCGACGAGCCGACGGTACGAACGCCGTCATAACGTGGGGCTTGACCTCCGTTCGCCGGCGGTCGATACGGGACATGATGTCCCCGATCCAGTCCGTTCCCGACGATCGGTTGCCGGCGGTCGTTTCGCCCCGCGCCGAGGCGACGGCGTTCGTACGACTCGCGCGCGACTGCGTGGACGAGGGGCGTGAGTTCGAGGCACTCGCCGCGTCGCGTCGCGCCGAGGTGCTCTTCACGGCGATCGACGAGCCGTTCGGCGTCGCGGTCGCGCGACTCCACCGCAGCGCCGTCATCCAGGACCTGATGGACTGGGTGCGGCTCCCCGCCGCCATTGCCGCCGTCGAGCAGCTGCTTCCCCGCCTCGCCGAGCGCGAGGTGAATCTGCTGCGCGTCCCGCTGCTCGATCGGCGGGCGCACGAAGCGTGGTCGCGTGGACGGATCGACGACGCGCTGCGACACGTCGAGGAGGCCGAGGTGCGCTCTTTGGACTCCGCTGCTGCGCCGACCGCGTTTGCCGACCCACGCACGGGGGCGCTGCTCCGCGTGCTGGCCCTCGTCGCCGGGCGTCGATTCGACGAGGCCGTTGCCGCCACCGATCGGGCGCTCGCAACCGGCGAACCCCGTGACGTCCGGGGTCTGTCGCTGCGCGCTGCCCGGCTCGGAGCCCGCGTGGCAATGGGCGCGGACGGCGTCGAGGAGGAGGCGGCCTCGATTCTCGATGACTGCACGACGGGCCGCCGCGAACTATCCCCCGGTCGTCGGCGCGAGTGCGCAACCAACGTCGCCCACGCGCTCGCGCCGAGGCCGTCCGCGCTGCGCACGATGCGTCGCGCCCTCGACGTCGCGGCGACGGCCGCGTTCGAACGGGCGGTCGAGGTCGACCGCTTCGTGCACGAGTTGCCCGAAGCGGCGCCTCTCCTGCCCGAGGATGTCGAGACGCTCTCCGATCATCGACGCGCGACGCTGACCGAGCAGGCGGCGCTCGGGACGGCGGTCGTGCTCGCGCTCGAGAAGGCGGCCGAGGAAGGGCGCTCCCCGCTCCCCATGTTCGGCGACGCCGACGGACTCACGTGCGTGTGCGCCTGGTGCCAGCGCGTGCGCACGAGGGACGGCCTCTGGTTGACGGTCCAGCAATTTCTCCCGCTGCGTTCCGCAGGCCCGGTCCAGCTGACCCACGGCATCTGCGAAACGTGCGCGCCCGCGCTCGTCGCCGACGCCGCCGCGGCGCTCCACTGACCCGAAATACCGAGGAAATACCGAAATACCGAAATACCGAGGCAGGCACGTTTTCTTCGGAAATACCGAGGCAGGCACGTTCTCTTCAACTTCATCAAATGGGTTCGGCCCGACACGGCTCGTCGGGGCGCGGTGCACCGGCGCCACGCAGGTCGGATGTGCGCGAGTCAGCTCGACGTGTCTCGACGCGACGACAGTTCATCTGCGAGCCCGGCACGCACCCTCGCGTCGATCGGCAACGTGGCGTGGTCCTGCTCGAGGGCGCACCGCGCGAGGTCCGCGACGACGTCTGCATATCCGGAGTCGACCCGGATCGCGTTGCGATGCTCGGCGTATCGCCGCCACACGTCGGTGAGAGTCATCGTCGCTCGACGCGCGATGGATTCGAACGTCTCGCCGGCGGCGTCGCGCAGGAGTGCGACGACGGCAACGTCCCAGACGGAGCGATCCGTCCGGCGACCGACGGCGATTCGTGCGCCGGGGGATCGTCGGCGATGCGTATCGACGAGCGCGACGACCGATTCCGGCGTCGCCATCGGGAGGCCCGGTCGGGTCCCGTCGGCGAGTCGCGCCTTTCGTTCCATCCACGCGCGAACGATGGGCGGTGTGGTTCCGACGAGGTCGTCGAGAACGTCGGGCTCGCGCACGGTGCCGGTGATGCGACGGTCGACGAAGCGGCGGAGCGCGGGTACGAGCTTGGGTCCGAACTCTTGCTGGTAGGCGTCGACTCGGTCGACGCCGGACCGGAGTGCGGCCGCCAGAGTCAGATCGACGAGCGCTCGACATAGCCAGGGCCTTCGTCGGCTGAATCCAGACTGCGAACCGGCCGAGCCGTGGGGATATGCGAGTGCGTTGCTGGCGAGGCGGGCCCCGATCGGGTTCTGGTCGATGTAGCGGAATAGAACATGCAGGTACCTCGCGCTCTCGACTGGAAACGATCGAAACCGGCCGCGAAAGAGAGGGCCGTCCCGGCGCCGGGTTCGATTGAACCAGCGAACGTACGTGTTCTCGATGTGCTGCATGGTCTCGGAAATCCGCCCGTCGAGACTGCGCACGAGCAGGTGGAAGTGCGTCGAGAGGATCGAGTACGCATGAACTTCGATTCGCCCCTCGCGCACGGCGCGAGCGAGTAGGGAGAGGAACATGCGGATGTCCCGTTGGGATTCGAACGCCGTGCGCCGGGCGAGCGCGCGGTTGATGATGTGATGAAGCAGGCCGGGACGATCGATGCGGGGGCGACGGGGCATGGGAACTCCCGCCTCTTCCACGCGCGAGAGCGCCGGCGGTCACGCGAATTCCGCCGCGCGGGCGCGGCCGCCGCTTTCGAGGGCGCGAATGTTGAAGAAAGCGTGCCTGCCTCGGTATTTTCCCCGCGCGAGAGCGCCGGCGGTCACGCGAATTCCGCCGCGCGGGCGCGGCCGCCGCTTTCGAGGGCGCGAATGTTGAAGAAAACGTGCCGGCCTCGGTATTTTCGCGGTGTGCCTTCCGATCGAAAGCGTTCCTCCGTGCGCACCGACGACCCCGCGAGCAGGGAGCGTGCCCGCGACGTGCTCCATCGCGAACTCGACCGCGGGATCGATCCCGAGATCGCCGTGCGGTTGGCACTGCGCGTCTCGGAGGAATGCGTCGAGGCGCTCCTCGTCCACGCCGACGCGGCGGTGAGCCTCGACGAGGCGCGCCAGCGCATTCGCCGCGCCGTCGAGACGGCGACGCACGTGCTCGGCGAACGCGCGCTGCGCGAGGGCCGGGGGAAGCTGGGGGCCGAGCCCGAGGGCCTCGACTACCTCCACGCGCTGGCCGCGCTCGCACGCGTCCAGACTGCCGAAGACCGTGCCGAGCAGGCCGTCCAAACGCTTCACGGCGTGCTCGAGATGGATCCCTCCGATCCGGTCGTCGTGCGTCTCGATCTCCTGCTGCTCCTGCTCGCGCTCGCCCGCGACGAAGAGGCCGAGGAGTTGGTCAACCGCCACGCGAGCGAGACGCGTGTCAATTGGTTGTTTGCGCGTGCGCTCGTGCGACGCCGACGTGCGCTCGACGAGGCGTCGCTCGCGCGGGCGGGCGAGGCGCTCGATCTCGCGATGTCGAAATTCCCGGCGGCAGCGCTCGAACTGGTCGAGGCGGCCGACGGGATCGACGGCGGTCGCCACACGATCGACCCGCTGCTGGTCGACGCGTTTCGCGACACCGAGGGCGGGCTCGATTGGGTGCGCACGCGACGCGCGGCGTCGCTCACTCCGAGTCCAACCCCCTCCCCACGCCCCACCCCCTCCGTCGCTCCCGGATCGCTGGCCGACTCCCTGGCCGACCGACGCTTCTCCGCCCTCGAATTCGTCGAGGAGGCCTTCGAGGTCGAAGGTCCGCGCCGCGAGGCGCTCGCGCAGAAGGCGCTCGAGATCTGGCCCGACGCGGCCGACGCGTGGCGCGCGCTCGCGACCGTCACGCATTCCGCCGACGAGCGCATCGCGTGCTTGAAGAAGGCCGTGGCCGCATCGCACCGGGTACTCGGTCGCGCCGCGACGGCCGCTGCATCGGCGCTTCCCGACGACGAAGACGGGCGTCGGGCGCTGATCGCGCGACGGGACCTGTGTCTCGCGTATCGGGCGGCCGAACGACCCGAGCAGGCCGAGGCCGAGGAGCGGCGGCTGCTGGTCGAGGATCCGAACGACACGACGCACACGGCCGTCGAGTTCGCCGCGCGACTCCTGATCGAAGGGCGCGATCCAGAGGCGGCCCCCCTCGTCGAGGCGCACGCCGAGGATGCATCCCCCGACTGGTCGTGGCTGCTGGTGCTGCTGCGCCGTCGCGCGGGCGACCGGGTCGCATCCGCGTTCGCGCTCAGCGACGCCTCGCTCTGCGCGCCGCTCGTGGGGGAGTTCCTGCGTTTCGGGCGCACGCCGCCTCGACGTGACGACGACGTTCACGATGCCTCGTGGACGGAGGCCATCGCGGTGGCCGCGCGCATTCGCCCGGCCTGGGCTTCGAACCCAGACGCCCTCGCGTGGCTTCGCACGCAGCGCCCGCCGCCGAAGGACTCGTCGCGCCGCGCCCCACCCGACCGGGGGGGCTGACCCGATCCTGCCGATCGGGGCCTGCTTGGCGGTTGGGCCCTCGTTGGCGTGGATACTCCACTCCCTCTACGGGTCGGCCGATCCGAAGGGGTGTCCACGGAGCCACTTGATGCCGCGCCGCGTGTCCCGCGTCCCGATTGCGTTCGTCAGCGCCGCGCTCGCGGTGGTCCTCGGCGGTGACCGCCGAGGGGCACGGGCCGACGACCTTGCGACGCCGCCTCCCGACGCGATCTTCGTCCCGACCACCCTCGTCCCCGCGACGGGGGATGTGCCCGACGGCTGCGTGCGCACCGCCGGCCTCCCGGTCACGTTCGACCTCGTCGAGGACGAGGGGTTCCCGATCGGCGAGATGGTCGTGGGCGAGCGCCGGCTCGGGATGGCGCTCCTGCGTGGTCGCGGGTCGGACGCCGCGTTGATCGTGGACCTGAACGGTGACGGGAAGCCTTCGCGCGCCGACGAGTCGTTCCCGATCGCGGTCTCGCCCTGGATGGTGAGAGATCAGGCGATCGGGCTCACGTGGAAAACCACCGTCCCCTGGGGCGCCGGCTCGTTCGCCTTGACGATCCAGGACCGCATCGGCGCGTTGACCGGCCAATGGACGACGAGCGCTGGGGCGTCGGACGCGAAACCCGTCGCCCCTTCGGGGCTCGCGTTCGACCCCGACGTGCCCGCGTGCGTGACGAAGCCCCCGTCCACCGCGGCCCGCGTGCGATACGCGACGGTGACCGTCGGCGAGCACGTGGTCGTCGTTGCGGCGCTCCGGGGGAGCAAGGACGAGATGTCGTTCCTCGTCGATACGGACGACGGCGATCTCTCCGACGTGTCCCGCCGCATCCCCGCGACCGCCGAACCCCTGCGCCGCGGTCCGGTCCGCACCGGCACGTCGTGGAGCACCGGGCCGATCGAAATCGACGGTGTTCGCGGCGTGCTGACCGCGCTCGAGACGTTGCCTACGATCCAGGGCAGGGCCGACCCGACCGCCACGCTGAGCGGCACCACGAAACTCGCGGGCGATCCGTGGACGCTCGTGCTGCTCGACGGCGACTTCGACGGTTCGTACACCGGAGCCTCCGATTGGTGGGGGTTCATGCCGACGTCGGCCGTGGACAATCCGAATCCGAGCAAGCTCTTCGAAGGCGACGCGCCCTGCTTTCGCAACGCGTCGAAGGCCTGGAAACTGCTCGGTGTGCGGGCCGACGGGACCGCCGTCCTCGCCCCCTTCGCGCGGGCGCCGTCGGTCGAGGCCTATCTCGCCGCGCGCAGCGAACGCATCGAGGTCGGTCGCTGGTTCCCGAAGTTCGAGGCCGGTCGCGACGAGTTCGTCCGCGCCCAGGGCCTCGACACGACACGCGAGAAGACCGCGAAGCCGTTCCACTGGCGGTACGCGCTGACGCTCGCCGACGCGAAGGCGCTCGCGAAGGTCGAGGGCAGGCCGTTGCTCGTCGATTTCGAGGCCGACTGGTGCGTTTGGTGCAAGCGGCTCGATTGGATCGTCTACCCCGACCGCGAGGTCGCCGAGCGGCTCGCGAAGTTCACCGCGGTCAAGATCAACGTCGAACTCGACCCGACGGGGGGCTTCCAGTCGATCGACGGGCTCGACGGCGAGAAGTGGGGCGCGATGCCTGCGATCGGCGCGTTCGACGCCGAAGGTCGGCCCGTCCCGTTCAAACCGACGTGGGACAAGGCGAAGTCGGAGACCGTCGATCACATCGATGGCTTCAAGAAGCCGCACGAGTTTGCGGCGGCCCTCGACGCGCTCTACGCGGCGGTCACGGGGAGTCGGACGGCAGGGGGCAGCGGGGGCGGCGGGGGCACGGTGGCCCCGGGTATGGACGCCGAACCGAAGTAGACGATCGTTCTCGC
>JANNRO010000318.1:0-21846 GCA_031401505.1 Planctomycetia bacterium | reverse complement strand
CATCATTCTGGATGATTGGATTCGCGACGACATTGCGCGAACCGAATCGCATCGAAAATGAAGGAGTGTTTCAGAATGATTCGGAGCGCTGCGAGCCGCTTGAGATAAAACTTTGTCGTCGAGCCCGCCCGACTTCTGGCGCCTCCAGCACTTCGCAGCACCCCATTAGAGCAACGATGAGCGGGATGAACGTCCGCTCCGACCGCACACACGCGAGTTGCCCGGTAACGAGCGTTGGGACTACTTGGTTGCCGCCTCGGTTCAAAGGCGGTAGGTCGTCCGTCGCACTTCCTCATGGATGCGGCGGTGTCAAGTGACCGTTCGGTCGATCGGGACTCGGCGTGCCGCGACTTCGACGTCGGCCCGGGGGTATGGCGAGCGGTGCATACCGGGTACTGTGGGTGCGCCGAAGCGGCAGTGTCGGCCGGAGCATCGATGACCACGATCACCATTCGGGACGAGAGTACGACCGGCGGGCTCGCAGCGCGGGAATGGGACCTCGAGTTCCTTACCGAGCGGATCACGGTCCGCGAGCTGATTCGCAGTCGGGTCTATCAAGAAGTAAAGGACCACAACGCCCGCGGCGGCGCGTACGCAGGGCTCGTTCGCCCAGTCGGTGCGGAGGCTGGGCCGACCGGCTGGCGAGTGAAGCCCGGTGCGAAGATCGATTGGAGGGCCCAATTCGAGAAAGCGGTCGAAGCGTTCGGGAGCAACCACGTGCTCGTTCTGGTGGACGATCGGCAGCTGACCGAACTTGAGGAACCGATCGTCCTGAAGTCCGGGACGCGTGTGACGTTCCTTCGTATCCTGCCTCTCGTTGGGGGATAGCGAGGTGGGGGTCTTCGATCGATTCCGCCGCAAACGAGAGGCCGGACCGGACGGTTTTCCAATGCCGACGGGCGACGGCGCCGCCGTTCACGGACGGATCTCGGCTCTCCTGAGTGAGTACGCTGCCATTGAGCACGTCACCTGGGTCGGGACGCGAGACTTGGGGCCGCTCCCGACCTGGCAGGCGCTCGCGCAGACATCGCGCGACGACCAACGCGCAGTCGCGATGGGGCTCGCCGAGCGCATTCAATGGTCCGAGGATAATCCGCTGCCGGAAGGATTGCCTGCGGACTCGGCAGCTTCGATTCAGCTCGGTGCTCGGGTAGGCGCCGACGCGGCCTTACGCGAGCTTCTCCGTCGCACATTGCCATTCTCCTGGGATGACCTTGAGGTCCTTCTTGATTTGGCGGTGTCGGGACCCATTTGGCGCGACTACCGGTCTTGGGGGGGGCTGTTGCAAGCGATCGAGTCGCGTGCGGAGGAAGGGCCCGTTCCCGACTCCGTCCGCGACCGCCTCGCGCGCAGCCTGAAGAAGCTTGCCCATCGCGAGACGGCCGAGAACCGCGCCTATGCGGGACGCATCAACTTGCTGCTAGGGGGCGGACCCCGAGTCGATCTTGAAAGTGGGGAGCCGTGGTCGGACCAGGCTCTCGCCGACCTCGGGACGATGGACGACGGCCTGCGAAGCAAGTGGGTCGCGCTCTTGCTCCACGCGCAGGACGTCGCATCCGCGAAGCCTACGGCGCGATGGATCAAGGCGGCGGTGCCGCTCGTGAATGGACTGGGCGTCGAAGAACTCGGCGCGCGCCTGACGCGCTGGTTTGAGCTCGTCGCGGCCCCATCGCCGGCACTACCCGACGAGGACCCCGATCGCTGGACGTTTCGCGCCTTCGATCTTCGACCCGCGCATGAGGACCTCTTGAAGGGCCTCGCGTGGTCCTGCGGGCTCAACGCGCATGCCGCACTTGCGCGGGCGCTGACGCGCCTCGCGGTCGCTGCGTGGCGAAAGGTCCCCGGACGCGGGCCCCGCGCGTCGAAGGTCGGCAACGCTTGCGTGTGGGCTTTGGGCGCGATGCCCGGCACGGAGGGCATGGGACAGTTGGCTCTCCTGCAGGTCAAGGCGAAGTTCAGGCCGGCGCTTGCCGAGATCGATAAGGCGCTCACCGCCACCGCGAAGCGCCTCGGGCTCCCTCGCGAGGAAATCGAAGAGCTCGGCGTCCCGACCTATGGGCTCACCCAAGTCGGTGTTCGACATGAACTGCTCGGCGAGGTGACCGCCGAACTCCGGATCACGGGGACGTCGTCCACCGAGCTCCGTTGGCTGCGCGCCGACGGAAAGGCTCAGAAGACGCCGCCCGCTTCGATCGGAGACACGCATGCCGAAGCGCTCGCGGAGTTAAAGCAGGCCGCCAAGGACATCCAGAAGATGTTGCCCGCGCAACGCGAGCGCCTCGACCGCCTCGCGCTTGCGCGCAAGTCGTGGCCGATCGCGACGTGGCGCGAGCGCTACCTCGATCATCCACTGCTTGGCACGCTCGCGCGCCGATTGATCTGGCGCTTCCTCCCTGATGGTGAGGGCCAGAATTCCGCGCGGTCCGGAGCGTACTTCGACGGCGCGCTCGTAGGAACCGACGATGTCGCCCTGCTGCCGCCATCGCCCTCGACGCGTGTCGAACTCTGGCACCCGCTCGTCGCGGGGACGGACGAAGTGGTCAGGTGGCGTGCATGGCTCATCCGCCACGAGGTTTCGCAGCCGTTCAAACAGGCGCACCGGGAGATCTACCCTCTGACGCCAGCCGAGCGCGCGACGCGCGTCTACTCCAACCGCTTCGCTGCCCACATCGTGAAGCAACACCAGTTCCACGCGCTCTGCCAGGCGCGCGGTTGGAAGGACCAGCTGCGCCTGATGGTAGATGACGATGTCCACCCCCCTTCCATCGAGCTCCCCGCTTGGGGCTTGCGGGCGGAGTTCTGGGTCGAAGGCGTTGGATCGGAGTATCAGGAGGACACGAACGAAACCGGCACCTATCTCCGCCTCGTCACTGACCAAGTCCGCTTCTATCCGATCGGGGCGAGGTTGAGCGACGGGCACGCCGGAGGCGGCGGGTTCCGCGTGTACGCCGACCCGTTGTCACTTGAGGAGGTCCCTCCGCTCGTCTTCTCCGAGGTGATGCGCGATGTCGATCTCTTTGTCGGCGTCTCGAGTGTCGGCAACGATCCGACGTGGTCGGACGGCGGTCCAGAGGGGCGGGCGATCGATGCGTGGAACCACTTCGCGTTCGGGGAGCTCACCGAGAGCGCCAAGACCCGCAAGGAGGTCCTCGAGGGGTTGATTCCGCGGCTGGCGATCCGTGATCGGTGCAGCTTCGTCGATCGATTCCTCGTCGTGCGCGGTGATCGCCGCACCTACAAGATCCATCTCGGCTCGGGCAATATCCGCATGGAGCCCGACGACGCGTACCTATGCATCGTCGCGACGAGCTCAGCCGACGCGCCGAAGTCGATCTACCTGCCCTTCGAGGGTGACCGCACGCTCGCCTTGGTGCTTAGCAAGGCGCTGCTCCTTGCAGGCGACGGGAAGATTAAGGACGAGTCGATCCTCCGACAGCTTCATCCGCGGTAAGCTGGCGCCGAGTGCGAGACCTGCTGACCCGCCGCTTTCGCTCGTGCGCGGCAAGTGCAGCCCATCTCGACGACCGCTGTCACTCCTGCGCGGTCACGGAAGGCGAAATTCGACGACCGCCTTGACTCGAAAGCGGCAGCGAGCGGGCCCAAAGTCCCGACCACGGTGTCTCGGCGTTGACGTCGAGCGGTCGCCCGCTCGGTCGTCCGGCGGAAGCGTGTCGGACGGCGACGAATTCGACTCCGGCGCGAGTGACGACCTGGGAGAGCCCCTCCCGGCGTGGCAGTGAGATTCTTGACCCGACATCGATACGAGGAGCACACGCTGGACGTTGGTGACGCGTTTCACGTCACTCCAGGTACGCCGCGGCTTCCGCGCCGAGATCGAGGCCCGCGATTCCGAGCGCGCAGCAACGATCGGCCCACGCGGTTGCGGATACCCGGCCCGCGGCCAAGCCGCGTACGACGTCCTCCACGTTGACGATCTCGTCGCCTCGTTGCGCGCGCAACGGAGTACCCGGACGGGATTCGAGTGCGAACCCACGACGACGCAGCGAGACCGCGAGCGCAGCGGTCAACACGGACGCCGCGCACTGATCGTCTCCTGCGGGATCCCTCGCATCGCGAGGGTTCAACATGCGTCCGAACTCGGTCAGGTCCTCGGCGCGGGCCGGTAGGCGCTCCGCGAACGTGCCGCGGATTCCCGCCGAGTGTCGGGTCAGCAACTCGCGCCATCGAGGTTCTGAGAATTCCGGAATGACTCGGTCCCAAGCGATCGTCGGATATCCGCGAATGGCCGGACTCTCCGTCATCGCCTCGAGAAGGTCCAGTTCCAGTGAGTCGACGTTCTCGACCGCGACCGCCGATGGCCGGTTCGAGGTCCCGACGGACTCCGGAATCGAGCCGTCGACGAAGCCCAGGGCCCGAAGCCGATCCAGATTCGACGGATGCGTGTCGTACGGCCCGGCCGATGTCCGACGCCCGGTCGTTCGCTCTCCCTCGCGTTCTTCGGTGTCGGCGAGTGCGTCACGGACTTCCGGAGAATTGAGGTATGTCTGCCAACCGGACGTGATCGGCGGGCGGCGCTCGGCTGCGAGGAGCGGCGCGACGTCCGCTTCCATGTACTCGCCCCACGCCCGATCGAATCGCCCGGACTCGAACAGGGCTCGCCCCATCGCTCCGGATGACACGAGTCGAGCCGCTAGTGCGTCGGCAGAGAACTCCTGACGTCGCGACACGGCCCGTGTGATGCGGAGATAGAGCGCCGAGAAGCCGAGAAACGGGAGATTCAGGAGATGCAGCAGTGGCAACGCCTTTGCCGCAACCCGCAGCGAAGTCGTGGCCCGGAGTACTCCGGACTGCGTCACGTACACCAGAGGGCCGAGCGTCACGTCACCGGCATGATAGTGACCGAATTCGTGCGCCAGCACCGCACGTAGCGCATCCGCGTCGAGCGAGACCGCGAGCGGAAAGCCGAGCGTCATGACACGTCGGCCCCCGAGCCCCAGGAATCCCCCGATTGATGTGACGGAGGCGTTCGGTTCGGGGTCCCAGTACGCGGCGGTCGGAACGGTCTGTCCCGTGTCGTGGGCCAGGCTCCTGATCATCTCCCAGATCGCTGGCTGGTCGGCCGGGCGCAGCTCGGGACCCGGCGGGACGAAGCGCACCCGGCGCGGAAGGCTCGCGTAGATCAACAGTGCGGCGCCGACGACGCACACCGCGATCAGCATTCGCGGAATCTTGGCCTCACCGGCGATGCCGGCGTAGGCGATTCGCACCAACAGGAAGGCGACATACCCGGTCATCAGATGGAACGCGAATGCGAAGGCAAGCGCCAGCACGGCGCGCGCGGTGACCGACGGCTGCCGTTCGAACGACATCGGCGAAGCGTAGCAACGAGACGGTTCGTCAGCCCAAGCGCATTTGGAGCGGATCGGTTCTCCCGACCACGGCGGGGCCCGCCGCGCCGTCCGCCGCCGCATCCGAGCCGACGACGCCAGCTTTGCCCGGCTCGGGTTAGGCGAGGAGACGCTTGACTTGGACGGGGCCGCTGGTCGAGGTCATTGAGGTGGGCCGGTTGCTGCCGCGCCGAGTGCGGGACGAGGACGAGATCGAGCCCGCTCTTTCGGCAGTCCGGGCCGCTACTTGGGATACTTCGACTTCAGTTCCGCGACGACGGCGGCGCGCGCCTTCGCGACGTCGGCCGTCAGCGTCGCGAACGCCGGCTTCTTTCCGGCGGCCAAGGCCTCGAAGATTAGGGCCTGGGCGAGCCTGCGGTCGGTGAACGCCGACACGGTCGTCGGTCGGAGGATGTTGCCGCTGACGTCGCAGGCGGAGAGCTTCCCATCGCGCTGCTTCGACCAGTCGGACACGGCCGAATCCGCCCAGAAGGGTGCAGCCTGAGCTTGCGCTTCTGTCAGCTCCCGAGCGAACAGAATCTCATGGACAATCAACGCCTTGCGGGCGTCTGCGCGGGCGTCGGCCGCCTTGCGAGCGGCGCGAGGCGCGATCGCCTTCTTTGCCTTCACCGCGTCCTCGAGGGCGACGGGCGGGGGCTGTCGGTCGAGGTAGGCCTCTACCAGATCGTCCAAGCGACCGGCGGCAACCCACTCCTTCGCTTCTTTCGCCGTCAGCGGGAACTCCCGTCCGATGGTCGCGCGCGCGAAAGCCAGAAGGTCGAACGTGGTAGGGGCCGACTCCGCCAGTGCGAGTCGGATCGCCTCGCGCCTCGACGAGGGCGTCGCGGCGGACAGCATCTCGGTCAGGGCCTTGGCGGCGTCCGTCGGGATCGGCGCCGGTGCGCCCTCGACGGGTACCTCGGGTCCGGCCTCCGACGGCGGTAGCGACGCAACCCACGCCTTCAAGTCGAACTCGGCGGTGGCGCGCTCGGTCAGCCGGTCGATCGCCGTCCGCACGGCGGCCGTGTCCTTCTTCCACGACGCCTCGGCGTACGTGGACAGGATCTCGCCTGGCTCCAGCTGCAAGCCGAGTGCGGTCTCGATTGGCGCGTCGACCCAGGCAGGTGTGCCCACATACGCGATGTTGCCCTCCTTGTCGACGACCACGCTAGTGGGCCATTGCTTGATTTGGTATGCCTTGAATACCGATTTGGCCGTATCGCACGCGATCGGCATGGTGTAGCCCCATTCACGAGCGAAGGCCGTGAGGACGGCCGGGGTCTCTGTCGAGACGCAGACGATGGTCAGCCCGCGGCCAGCGTAGCGCTGATGGAGGGACTGGATGTGAGGCAGCGACCTCTTGCACGGGACGCATCCGGGTTCGAAGAACTCCACGAGGACCGCCCGACTCTTGAGATCAGGTCCGGTGGAACCCTTTGACGAGACGTTGAGCCAATCCGCGACCTGGAGCGGGGGAGCCGCCGTGCCTACGGGGAGCGAGCGGGGATGTGCGTCGCCCGACGCCGTTCCGGCGATCGTGAAGAGCAGGCACAGAGACGGCGTAACCCGATTCCAACGCATCGTGTGGATCCTCCGTGAGCGTGCGCATGATATCTGACGGATGTCCAAGCGAAGTGACGCCGGCGGGGCGATTCGGCGTGTCTGACGGTGAGCCCTTCGGGACGCTCTGCCAGCGCTCTTCGTCTGATCGACCGGCCGACGCCGGGTATTCGAAGGCGGGGCGCCGTCCTGCACAGGTAGGCTCCGGCAGCCCTGGCTACACCCGAGGACCCGACCGTGAATTGGTGGCATCGGTTCAAGCGGCTCCGAGGCTCCTCCGCGGAGCCGGCTGCTCCTTGGTCACGGGTGGAGTCAGATCCGGATTGCCATGACGGCTACGTGACCGTCCCCGACCTGTTCGACGCCCATCTGGTGCTGGTCCGACTGCCCATCGAATTGAATCAACAACCCGGCCACTGTCTGTTGCTGTTTGAGACCGCAAGAAAGGTCCGGGTGGTGCTTCGCGCCCGCGACGTTCGAGTCATGCGGATGGATACGCTCGAAAAGTCCAATGTCGTCGCCTCCGTTCGAAGGACGAAGGTCGGACCCGACGATACGCCGCTGATCGCCTGGGTGGTCAGTTCTGATCGGGAGCATGGCGATCCGGGGACGCTCGAGGCACTTCAGGGATTCACCGCGCTTGTGCTCGAGTGCTGCATGGGTTGTATGGGAACAATTGTTTGCGAGGCCGTGGAGTGGTCGTCCCATGAGCGCGCCATCGCACAGGTCCTGCTCTAATCCACCCCGCACCGGAGGGTCTCGATCGCGTAGGAGAGCGCCGGCCGACATTTCACGCGCCGGGGGGAGCGGTCGCGGCGCCACTTTCGGGAGTGCTTCCTCCGCGTTGCGCGCGGAGGCGTGCGCCCGGGGCGGTCACCGGAAGTCGTTGTCACCATCGGGGGGCTTGTGCGCCACCTGCGTCGGTGAGACTTGGGCAGAGACGGCGCTCCAAGTCGTGGCCGCTGACGGAGAGTACCCAAGGCGCAACTCCTCGACGTTGTGCCTTGACCGTCAGCTCAAACCACCGCTTTCGCTGCAAAGCGGTGGTCGAATCGGGCGCTCTGAATCGCTCCGCGCTTGCCGGAGCCGGGGGCTCAGCCCGGGTCTACGGCTCTTGCGGGCGTGCTCTTCCTCACGAGGGGGGCGGCGTCTTGGCGCAGCTTCACGTGCTCGGGCCTGCCGTATTCCTCGCCGACGAGTGACCGCGCGGGGGAACGGGTACTCTGTCGCGACAACTCTCGTTGGCAATCGTGACGACCAGACGCCAGATCTCAGCTCGAGACCTCCTCGTGGACGCGATCGCTCTCGCAGCCGGCGCATGGATCGCCCTGCGACCGAGCCGAGATGTCGGGGCGCCGAGCGGCAAAGCGCCGGTCGACGCCATTCCGGAGGCGCCGTCTCGGCTCGAGGCACCTCCTCACCCGCAGTCTGCGCTGCCTCCGAAGGCCGCTGATTCGGTGACGACGGCAGAGTCGGGCGCCGAGGTCCCTCTCGCGCCGCTCGATGGCCGCGTCCGGTTCGTGTTGCGCCTCGTGGGCGGCGGCTCTGCGCCGTCGGTGATCGATGTCGTGGCTGAACCTGATGGTGAGGAGAGCAAACGCGTTCGGCTGCAACTGTCCGCCAACGTGCTCGAGGGCCGCCTGCCCGCGGCGCGACGGTACTCGTTTTCGTTTACCGTCGACGGGACGGAGAGCGACCAGCACCGCTACCGCGACTTCGACGTCCCGGCCGACGGGGTTCTCTCGCTCGACCTCCTTCCCGTCGTGAGGCCCACGATCGACGTCGTCGACGCGGCGACCTCCTCGCCGGTGGCCCGGTCGATCGCGAAATCGATCACGTACATGGAGGAGCGGCTCTTCTCGAAGGAGGTCCCCGGCGATTCGGGTGACGAGCTGGGCGAGCGGACGGCGGTCGCCGGGAATTCGCAGGGCCGGATCGAGCTCCCTCCGACGACGACGCCCAAGCGCTGGTTTGTCGGCGGCGACGGGTACGCATGGAAGCTCGTCGAGATTCCACTCGCGGGACCCACCCGAGTGGCGCTCAACCCGGGTGGGGGCGTGCGAGTCGAAGTCGTCGGTTTCGCGGATCTCGAGAACGCACGCGTCGTGATCACTCGACCGCAACCGCCCCGGGACCCCGCGAAGCCGCTCCTCCCTGGGTTCGGAGATCGAAACCCCGACGAGTCGATTCGCGATGTGGCCATGCCTCCCTCGGGCGCTCCGGGCCACTTCGAGCTCGACGGGCTCCCGCCGGGCCGATGGAAGGTCGTGGTGGGCCGCGAGGGCGACTTCTCGATCGGCGAGGTCTACGGGGAATCCGAGGTCGACGTGTCGCCGGGCCGCACGGTGGAAGTGGTCGTCGCCCCGACGCGCGCGACGAAGCGATCGCTCGCCGACGTCGATGTAGAGATCGTCGTTCCGCCGGGCTGGGAGACCGTGGGATCCACCGTCTCGCTCGAGGGCGTCGGGAGCAAGAACGGAGACGTCATGCATGGCGCGCCTCTCCTGGGCGCGCCGCCCGCGTCGCTGCGGGCGCACCTCACGGGACTCGTGCCCGGCGCCTACGAACTGTCGGTGTCCTTCACGCGCTGGAAGTGCCGCGTCCATGTGGGCCTCGCGGGCGGTCCGCTGCGGGTGACGATCCCCGCGCCCGCGACCGTGCGGACCCGGGTGCTCGACGAGAACGGCGGGGCGACCGTGCCCGACGCGGAGGTCTGGGTCTCCTACGCGGAGCCGCCCGACGCCCTTCCCGGCGAGAACGCGACGGTCGAGTCGGCGGCGTCGCAGGGGGAGCCTTCGGAGTCGCTGCGCGGGTGGTTTTCGATCCCCGCTCGGGTCAAGTATGACGCGTCTGCGAACCAGTTCTCCATGCGCTTGGCGGCGGGTCGCATTTCGATCTCCGCGTCGGCCCCCGGATGGGTCTACGGGAGTTCCCTCCTCGATCTAGCGCCGTCGAGCACCCGGGACGTCGAGATTCGCCTGCGACGCGGGGCGACGATCGACGTGCGGATCGTGCGAGGTGCTGCGACCGCGCTCGACGCAAAGGGCGACGTGACGTGCTCGCAAGGATCGGGTGACGAGCGGGCCTCAACTACGCATCGCGTCACCGACGGCGTCGCGCGGTTCGACAGCCTCTCGGGCGGCACGTACGACGTGTCGTGGACGCCAGCGGAAGGCATCAGCCCGATCGTGCGTCACGTCACCGTCGCCGCCGGCGAGAGGGCGAAGGTCGATCTAGAAGTGCCGAGGTAGCGCGTGGGGTGCCTGAGGCGCGGGCACGTTGTCCGTCTAGGGGGGACCAACGCCCGAGGTGACCTCGCGGCGGAACAGTTGTCATCTTGTCGTGCTTCTCGGCCGGTTGAGGCGTCTCGCGCGCTGGATTGCCGCTTTCCCCACGCCTTCAGGTTTTTTCGGAGTTTACCTACCGCGTTGGCGTGAAAGCGGTGGTCCGGATTCCGAATGGCTTGCGCTGGGATTCACTCTGCGGCGCAGCCTGTCTTCGACAGCCTCGGGCGGCGGAGGCGCTCGTCGCGATGGAAGCGGGCGGGACGAACGCAATGGTGAGTCGGCCAGAAGCAAAGTGACGGGCGGGATCTTGGTCTGGCCTCAGGCCGTAACGTCTGCGGCTGCAGATCGATGTCCGCCGCCGCACGCGGAACACAGTCGACGGTCACCCGCGCGCACGCTTGATCGTCCACCGCATGCGAAGCGCCTTCGTCTCCGGGATGAGGATCCGCTGATCCACCTGGGGCCCGCGGGACTTATGCCACCACGAATGACCGTTGCGGAGGAAATCGTCGTCCACGTGCTCAAAACCGTCTCCGCTCAGGATCCAGCCGCCGTCGCCGCCGGCCCAAGGCACGGTTTCCGTTGTCAGTTCGAGGAGCAGTACGCCGCCCGTGTCGTCGTCCGGGCGGCTGAAGACGAGGTCGATACCCGTCGAGCCCTCCGGCAGGTCGATTGCCACCCGACGCCAGAGTTCCGTGACCCACGCTCCCCTGAGCGGCTTCCCCCGAACGCCCTCCGTGTAGGCGCTGAGGGAGTCGTTGGGCCTCGGACCCGTCTCTGACCAACGGACCTCCCGGACGATCGACGCGAGACGTCGCACTGCCTTGTCGAGGCTTTCGCGTCGCGGATCCGCCGCCGCCAGCGCGTCGCGCGCGGCCCCAAGGGAAGTGAGGGCGCCGAGCCCCACATCGAAGATCGCTTCCTCGGCATGCTCGCGCGCGCTTTCGTCGTTGCCAGCAGCGAGCCACGCGTCAACGAGCCGCTTCGCTTTCTCCGGCGCCAACGGCTCGATCCGCACGGTCGGCGCGGCGGAGAGCGGCGGTTGACCGTGCTGCGCCCGCCAGCGATTCGCGAGTGCGAGGCGAGCCGCCTTGCGGCACGCCGCCGACGCCGATTCGTCGAACTTCCATCGCTGTGGGTAGCGCCGCGCCAGAGTCCACGCCGCCATCTCGCCAACGACCGGCTCCTCGCCGATCGGATCCGACCCCAAGTGCAGCCCTTCGGCGCGGTCCCCGTCGGAGAGACGCTCGGCGAGCAGCGCCTCGATCGCGGTCTCGGCCTCGCGGCTTGCCGGTTGCTCGTTCGGTTCCTGCCAACCCGACTCGCCGCGCGGCACGAATGCGGTGACGACGTCGACGCGGTCTCCGGCGGAACGCACCTCGATTCCGTCCGAGAGGGCTTGGATTGCGTCGGCGCTCCCCGTCCCAGCGAGTGCTGCGATCAGACCTCGCCCCCCGAACCCAAACACGTAGCGCGCCCCCCGACCGTCCTTGTCGTCCTTCGCGGCTCCCTTCCACCACAGGATCAGGGAGTCGAGACCCTCTCGGCGTCCGCCGGCCCAGAGAGCTGCCGCGATGCGAATCCCCGACTCGCTCTTCTTCAAGGGCTCGAGCAGCCGAAGCATCGCCGCCATCGCCGCCTCGGACTTAAGCCGGATGAGCACATAGACGAGGTTGTCGCGTCCCGAGTTCTCACCTCCCGCGAGGATCCCCGTCTCGAGGGGCTTCACCGCGCCGACCGGGTCGAACTCGACGAGTCGGTCCGCCGCCGCGCGCGACTCCCACGTCCCCTTCGACACCTGCTCCTCGAGCACCACCTTCTCGCCCCGCGCCTGGACCGACGCGAACCACTCCTCGGCCGCGCGGCGTCGAGTCGGCCGCCCGGTCGTAGGCGGGCCTCCGGCATGCGCCGACTTGAGTGCCCCGCTCGCGATCTGATCGAGGATCATCCACGCCATCTCGCCGACACGGACTACCGTGAAACTCTCCCGGTACTGCCCCTTGAACGTCTGGAAGTACTGGAGCGTCCGTGTGAACCGCTCGTCGTCGAGCGCCTCGATCAACGCGGGCACAGCCTCAAATCCGAGTTTCGCGAGTTGTACGTTCGCAGGCGGTGGCCCCTTGTCCTTCGAGTCCTGCCCGGACCCGAAGCCCCACTCGTTGAAGAAGGATCCGCCCACGTCTTGCAATTCGTGCACGAGCGTCTCGAGCCGCTCGGCGGGAGACTGCTCTTCGATGGGTTTCGGGGGCTTCGGCTTTCGCTGGCGTGCCTCCTCGACCATCCGCCGCAGGGTCGCGATCCTGCCCTCCTTCGAGGCCAGGGTCTCGGGCGCGAACGCATTCGCCCACGCCTCGTGGGCCGCGAGGAGGTCCTCCCACGAAAGCCGCCCGTCGCCGAACTTCTCGGCGAGCACGACCGCCGACTCGGACTGGATCGCGCTCTCAATCGAGTCGTAGGTCGACCGCGGCCGAGGGTCGTCCTCACCAAACTGCTGCGTCATGCTCGGTCGCGTGGCTTCGTGGAGCGCCCGATCGCACAGCACGCGTGCGAGATCGTCATCGCCGCGGGCCGCAACCGCCCTCGCAAGGACGGCGATTCGGAACGCCTGATTCGGGATCGACCAACGGTGGGCTCCGAACGGGTCCGACTTGTCGAACCACGCGATGTCCGGTCCCTCCTTTGCCATGATGTCGAGACCCTTGCGTACCCATGCCGCGAGGTCGGCCTTCTGAAACGTCACGCCGGGGTCGTCCTTCTTCGTGTCCGGAGTGCGGACGGGCAGCGTCTCCATTTGAAGGTCCGTCCGGAAGATCGTGATCGTCTTCCCCTCGTCGCGTACGAGGAACGCGCCCGCTGGTAACTTGCCCTTCTCGTCAGCGAACATGCTGATTCCGCCCTGCTCCGGCTCTGACAGCGTGACGAATGGAAGCGTGCGCACGTCCGGAAACTTCTTAGCGTCCCACCAGTCGAAGAACGCGCGGTCGGCCTCGGTCGTGTTCGCCTCGACCGCGGGCGGATTCTGAGGCGGGTCGCCGGCCGAACTGGTCCGCGAAGTGGCGAACCCCATGACGAAGAGCACCCCGAGCGGAACGAGGCGAAGGCGGATGACCATTCGGGATGTCCTACCCCGGAGGTCGTCACGGGCGCAACACCGGCGGCGTCCCTGGCCTCTGTCGCCATGACGCACGAGAGACGTGGTTCTGGGATCATGTGACCCAGCTCCGGAGATCCCCTTGGTGCGCGCCCTGCTCGCCGCCTTCCTCGCCATCCTGTCCTTCGCCGCGGCGTCGGTTGCGCGTGGCGGTGACGACGACGGACCGGCGCCGTCACCCGAGGACTTCCTCGCACGGATGAAGGGCGCAGACTCCCGTGCCGCGGAGGACGCCGCCGACGCGCTCGTGCGAGTCGAGGGCGACGAGTTCGTCCCCGCCGCGCTCGCGCAACTGACGGAGGAGACGGAGTTCCACGCACGGATCGCCCTCGGCTACGTGCTCGCGGCGCACGGCGAGAAGGCAGGTCTCGAGGTGTTGGTAGGCTCCCTCGCGCAGCGGGCGGGCCACTTGGGCTACGTCTACCTGACGCGCGTGGCTCCCGAGGACTTCGGCTGGAATCGGGACGGGTCGAGCGTCGTGAAGTGGCGAGCATGGCTCGCGGGGTTCACCGACGACGAGTACCGCGAGCGGGTGCGCCGCGAGCGGCTCTCCCCAGCGGCGAGGAGCGCGGGCCGCGAGGAATTCGAGGCCGCCCTCGAATCGCTCAGCGGCGACGCGGATCGCACCAAGGTCGCGGAGAGGCTGCGCGCCTACGCGAAGAGCCACCCCCGGGCTGACCTCGTCCCCGACGCTCTCGAGGTCGCGCGGCGGCTCGACGAGGAGGCGAAGGAGGACGCCGCGTGGAAGGAACCCGTCGATCCTGGATTGCTCTCGCCCCCGGCAAGGACGGCCTGGCTCGTATACCACCTCCGCGACGCGAAGGGCGTGCGGCTGCCATTTGACGGTTACACGTCCGTGCTTCCGTCACGGCGGAAGGGTGCCCCGCCCTCCTCTGGGCCTGTCGCTGAGCTCCTCGCGGGCGGAGCCAGTTCGATCCCAGTCCTCCTCGAACTACTCGACGACCGCCGGCCGATCCGTGGGACGGGGTGGTGCTTGCGACGCGTGTCGGCCCGCGAGTGGGCATCGATACCCGTCGTGCTGCGCGTCCAGGATGCCGCGCTCGAAATGCTCAACGCCCTCCTCCCAACGCCGAACTATGAGCGGAAACGCACGGCGGACTACTTGTCTGCCCAAGACCCCGCAGACCGAAGGGCGCTGATCGCTGACGTCCGTTCCTGGGCCCACGACACCGTTGGTAAGACGCCGTCTGAGTTACGCTGGATTGGTCTCCGGCGCGGTTCGACACTCGACGCCCTGAAGGCAATTCGGCAGATTGCATTCGAAGAGAAGAAGACGAAGGAGGCTCTCGATGAGCTCCAGCTGATGTTCGATGGCGGTCGACACTGGATCTACCGGCCGATGATCTGCGAGTTAATGGTCGAGCTCGGCGATACGTCAAAGGTCGCGGAGGTAGTCGCCGCATTCGACGAGGGGAAGTACAGCAAGCAGAGCATCCAGGTCGACGGCGGGACGGAAGCTGGCAGGAGGGCCGAGGAGGCGGCGCAACAGATCAAGGAAAGGTACGGAAAGGCCAGCGGGGGAGAGGGGCCAAACGGGCGGAAGTAGGGCCTCTCGGGCTTCCTGCGCGCACCTGGGCAGGCCGCGACGGCGTGATTGCGGTCAGGAGCTGAACCACGTCAACAGCTCGCTGCAATCGCCAGTAAACGGTCACTCGGCGGAGCGCCCGAAGTTGTTTCGTGTCTTCGGCAGATGCGTGACAGGCGAGGGAGGTCGCCGTCCCGTCAGTTCCATGCCCTGCGCGCCAAGGCGGCTGTTTCCAGTTCTGCCGCCGTGGACGCCCACGAATCGCCCGCCAAGAAATGACTGCAAGCCGATGCCGCCTCCCGCTCCGATTCCGACTCCGTGTTCGGGCCCGCCCCGTCGTTAGCGCGTCCGCTGTTCGAGCTCCCGGAAGTGAGCACGCGCAGCCCCGGTGCTTTCGGTGATCTCCCGGCAACCGGCGAAGATGTCCTCGCCGTTGAGCCATCGGTCGAGGGCATCATCAGTGGTCAACGCGCGGTGAAGCGCCTCGTTGAGCTCGTACGCGCGGGAACCTAGACCGGCGTCGCCGCAGGCCAACCGTAGCCCCGCTCGCGTTCCGTCCGCCATCATTAGGACGCGATTGTCCGTCGGAACAACGGGCACGTCTTCGTCGTCACACGCATAGCGGTTAAAAGAGTAGTAGCCGCGGCAGATTACCGGCCGCTCGGCGTACACCGAACACGATCCGTCCTCCGAGAGAAGAGCACAAGGCATCGGTGTCTCGACCAAGGCCTCGGTACTCAAAGGTCTCGAACGGATCAGTCGGCGTTCGAGGTTTGAGATGAGCGACTTCGTCCCTTCGGCGCCAAGGAGTTCAGGAATGCGAGCGACAAGCCGCAAGACTTCGACTGCGGACACGGCGACCATGAGGTAGCAGCAGGAGTTGCATCCGCTCTGACAGGCCCACTTCCGCTGCTCTGACTCGGGGATCTGGTCGGCCGCGTACGACACGCCATGGATGGCCCTGCTCGCCTCAAGAAGGGCATCTGCGGGCTGTTCGGGGCCCTGAAATCCCGCGCACATGCTCTGTCTGATTTCACGGATCATTTCAAGGTAGACCGCCGTCAGTTCCCGCGGCATGGGCGGGGCACGCCCCATTTACGCGCGCCTGCCCGTTCTGGTTGCGGTGTCGGTCATGGTTGTACGCGCCTTGTACCCGCGCAGGGAGACACCCAACGGGGCGGCCTCAGGCCCGGAGTGGTCATCGAGAAACTGCCAACTTGTCAGGCTTACAGTCTCCAGTCGCGGTTTCGTACGTCAACCGTCGCTCTCCCGACGGTGCCTGCGACATTTCCGATGCAATGACCGCAGAGGGCTATCAACGGGACTCAGGCGACTTCTCGAAGGGGCGTTGTCGCGTTCGGCCTCCCAAGGATCCTCCAGTACTCGGGCGGCTTCGATCGAACTGCGGCACTCAGGAGCCGCTGGAACAGGAGGCCGCGTGATGCGGACTGTCGTCGGTTGAACCGGAACGTGAACTCGTCCAAGTACGCCTGGAGGTGCTTCCTCGACACCGCCCCCTGGTGGGTCGTCAGCAGCACACGGTGCATGAGGGCGAAGACGCGGTGCACCCCGGGTAGGAGCTGGTGGGCTTTCTTCCCGCTCTTCTTCACGTTGATCGAAAAGTGCTCGAGGCCCTGGGTCGCCGCCGGGGTGTAGCCCCACCAGCCATCCGTCATGACCGCCGTGCCGGGCGCCACCGTCGTGTTGAGCAGTTCCTTCAGCGAAGTCTGAGACGCGTCCTTGAGCACCCGAAGTCGCGCGCGCCCGAAACCTCGATCGTTCGGGGGAATCTCCACGACGCCGCCGACCAGCGCCTTCGTGAACGTCTGCCGGCCCTGCGCCCCGGGCTCGACTCCGCCCTCGTACGTCTCGTCAACCTCTACGCAGCCGTCAAGGAGCGCGGCGGTGCGTAACCCGAGCGCACTACGGAACTTGTGAAGCCACGTCCACGCCGTCGGGTAACTGACGCCGACCTGCCGTGCGAGTTCCACCGCGGAGATGCCCTGCTTGCTCGAGACGACGAGGAACATCGCGAGGAACCACTTCGGCAGCGGCGCCGACGATCGATGAAAGACCGTTCCCGCCGTCAGCGAAGTCTGCTTGCCGCAGTCGCGGCACTCGTCGAGCCTGCGCGAGGCCAAACGCCACCGCTTCGTGGACGCACAGCGCGGGCAGACGAAGGAGTGGTCGCCATACTTCCATCGCCTGAGCAACCGTTCGCAGGCCGCCTCCGTGGAGAATCGCTGCGCGAACTCAAGCAGGGTGCCCGGCAGAGAGTCATCACGCGGGAGGGTCGGTTTCGATTCCATCGGGTCGCTCCAAGGGGGGAGCGACGGTAAACTCAGGGGGGGACAGTTCCCTGAGTCCCGTTGATAGCCCTCTGACCGCAATGGCATGAACCCGGTCGTTGAACCGCTACCTGCCAGCCACGCGCCCTCGAAGACCAGCAATGGTACCCAAGCGCGCGGCTGGGACGCGCGGCTTATGAAGCCGGAGGGCGCTCCCTCCGAGCCGCCGACCGAACACGCGCACAACGTCGGTCCCGATCGGGAGTTGCGACCGGGGGAAACACCATTGACGGGCTCCCGCGATTCGGCCACCTTGGCTCCGGCCTTGGCTCGCGATTCGCACTTTGACCCGCGGACGCTGGCCGAAGCGCTTCTCTTCGAAGCCGAACGAAGCGCAGACCCCATTCCGCTCATCGCCGCAGCACGCGCTCTCCTCGCGACCTTGGACAGCCGCGAGCGGCCTACGATCGGGCGCGGGGCCTCGGCGGGGTAGGCGACTCAACGTGCGCTCGTTCGATACCTTGAGTTCGGTATGGTACGCGGGTGATCGGAGGGTCGGCTGCGCGCTGGCCGCTCGATCTCGCAGTCCGCTACTTGCTTCCCGGCAGGAGAAGCCTTTCGTCGGCCTCGGTCCAGTCCGCGATGACCCAGACGATGCGCTCGTTCGCGATCGATCGGATGACCGGTCCGCGCTTCCGTGCTTCAGGTCCACAGAACTCGTCGTCGGCAGCAAGGTGCACCGTGGAGGCGCTGACTCCCGGCAGATCGAGGAAGTTCTCGGAGACTCCGTTGAGTGTGAGATCGCGTCCGTCCGGTGTCACGATCGATGTCGGATAGAACCCGTTACCCCACTCCTGCGCCTTCGTCGAGGCGATCCTCACGTGCGGTGGTAGCGCGAATCTACTCGCGCCAATAGACCGGACATCGGGAGCCCAAACGAACGGGCTGGTCCAGTAGCCGATCGGCGCGCTCCTCCGAAACTGGAACAGCGCTGGGTCCAACCGCTCCCCGGAAGCGAGTTCGACCGCACACGGAACGAACAATTGGGGCACCCCGAGTGGGTCCGAGTGTCCCCTCGTCGCTCCGATGAGCCGCAGCCCCTCGAACACCGTTGGCGAGGGCCGAAGCGAGTGGGCGTCCCAGTAGATGAGTGTCGCCGACTGCTCCTTCGTAACGGGAATCGTCCAGCGAAGTTGGTCGTTCCACGCCTGCGGTTCCCCTCGCACGAACTGCGCGCCGCAGGTGCCGCATTCAAGCAGCATGCCGACCTTCAGGGGTCGCACCTCTCGCACGGCGCGGACGTTGGCAGGACGCTGTCCCCACGGCCCGACGCCTTTCGCGACCGCGACCTCCCACGCGAATGCGATCTCGCCGTAGCCCGCGCAAACGGAACAGCCGGGAGTGTCGCCGGAGGCGGGCACTAGCGCGTCCTCGCGGTCGATCCACGCGACTGGAGCCGAGCGCGATGCGGGCGAACGATTCCGAGCCGTACACCCAGAATGCGAAGCGTACGGCCGAGGGCGCGAACCACCGCGAGGAGTGCTCGGGTCGCGAGCCGGAGGAGCAGCATGCAGAAGGCTCCGAGGAGCCCGAGCGCTGGATCGGCAGTCGCGGCGGGAGTCACCGTGGGTGCGATGGACTCATTGTCACCTCCCGCAGCGTCCGTCGCGACGGCCGCATTCACTCTCGTCGGCTCCTTCGATAGGTGGGGAAGAGGGCGCGCAACTGGCGTCGCGTAGCGAACGATCGATTCCGGATGCGCCATCCGCCCGACCGACAAAGGCCGGGGTGCTTCGGTGGCATGTTCCTCATCAATGGCCCAGCGCGTTTGTGTGACTCCGCACCGACAACCGCCCGGGCTATCGCAGAATCGTCCGGCAACAATTTGCGCGAGTTCCACCGGCTCGAAGATGCGCCCGTCCCGCGCAGAACATTGTCTGCAGCCCGTCTCGTCGGTCGAAAACTCCCATCGAAGGTGGTAGGGGCCTGTGTCCGCGCCGGAGTCGATCGCGACTCCGCCAACGTGGGTGCGGATCAGTATGCAGCGGCAGCCGTCACGTCGATTGTCGCAGAATCGACCGTTTGTCTCAGGGGCGATCTCCTTCGGGTCGAAGGTTCGCCCGAGTCGGGCGGCGCACTTCGGGCACGTGTCCGCGTCGCCCGCTGCCGCCCAAGAAAGCCGGGTCGGCCCGAGATCGCGAATCCCTCGAATCGCCTCGCTTGCGATGCCGCGAAGGTAGGCGCGGGCTTCGGCATTGGAACGCGCCATCCGTCTCTCGTCTGTCTTGTTCGAGGTCCGAGCGCGCAACCTAGCAAGATTCGGATCCCGATGCCGAGGCTCGGACCGTTACAATCTCGCGATGCTCATTCCTCGTGACCCTTCGGCGTTCTCGCGCCTCGTGAGGCGACTCGTGAAGGCCGCCACCGCCGCGCTCGCGCCTCGGGCAAGGTTGGCCAAGCCGAAGCGGCCCCCCCGGTAGCGCCCGCCCCGGTCGTCGCCCGGCGCGGCTCCGCAGATTCGAAGTGTACCCATGAGGTGTGTTGTTTCTGCCCCCGAGTCGAGTCTGATTGCCGCAATCGCTTCAAGGCGGTCGTCCGACCCGATGCCCGAAATCGTCTCGTGTTTGCGGGAGTCGGGTGCGGAGCGAGGGATGATCGAGGTTTCCGGGTGGGTGACCCTTCGCCCGAGGCGGTAGGACGCGTCGGACGTCCGCACGCGCCTACAGCTGGCGCGCCGTGTGTCACTCAGGACCGAGAGTGGACGGAGCCGCGGCGCTGATCGCAAACCGACGCCCGAGTGACGTTCGTGTCGGCGGGCCGGCGGCGGGCTGTCATGCGCGCCCATGGGCTAGAGGTTTGCGATCCAATCCGGAAACATCTCCAGCTCCTCGGGGCCCAGTTTGACGATTGCCATGGCAAGCGCGGGCTCCCCGTTCGCCAGCGCGAGCGCCGCCGTGACCGCCCGGACTTCGGAGTCATCGAGACGCCGTCGAGCGAGACTCTCGACGATCTCCGACAGACGCGATAGGGCTCCGAAGTACGCCTCCGAGAGGCCTTCGGGCAGCGGAGGCCCGTTCCCGCCGATCCCTAGTCGGCTCAATTCGATGAATATCACGAGCAAGAGCGCGCTCCAATGTGCTCGCTCGGGGGATGCCCGAATCGCCTCGACGATGTGAGGGACGGCCGCGTAGGACGCGGGGTAGACCGTCCCTTGGTGGCAGAGCGCGCTCCACAACGTGAAATAGGGCTCAGCCTGATCGTCGTCACCTGGAGGGAACGTCGCCAGCTCCCGTAGACGGGTTGGAATGTCCTCATGCGGATATGCGGACGGGAGCGACTGCCAGGCAGGGCTGTCAAGGCTAAGCATGGCACTCAGTCTACGCACGGCGCTTCCGGGCCGCAGGCTGCCGTGATTTCGATCCCGGGGGTGCGTGCTTACCTACCGACTTCCCGACACGGCGGTCGTCCGATTCGGATTCCGAAATCGTTTCGTGTTTTCGGAAGTGGGGTGGCAACCCAGGGATGACCGTGTTTTCCGGGTGGGGGCCTCCTCGCTGAGGGAGGTAGACATGCTCGGACGCCAGGCTGCGCTCGCGCCGCCCGCCCGTGAGTCGAACGTGAGCCAACCGGGCCTCCTGCCGTGTCGGGGTTCGCTTCGAGATTCCCTCCCTGCGTGTGGCGGCGGCGTTCCTTACGGGTGAGGGTCTACGCCGAGGCCGTCGTGGAGGCGACTTTCCGAGCGGAACGAAGCCGTCGAGGACGGTTCGACTCCGATCCCGCTGTGCTGGGCGCGGTTCGTCTCCCTGCGCCCGCTGCCGCCGCCGTTCGGAGGAGGACCTCCGTCTGGGTCCGCCCTGATCGTCAATCCTTCTCGACGCCGAGCCGCTCGCCGCACTTTCGACAGAGAAGCAGATTCCGACCGGCGGTCTTCGTGAAGAGCAGGAAGAGGCCGAGTGACCAGATCGCGAGGAGAACCCGGAGCAGATCGGAGCCCCGCTGCTTCGGGCGCGGGAATCCGCGGTGGCCGCAGTGCGAGCACGTCATGTTCTTGAGCACGGGATCGAGAGTACCTGTTCCGTCGGCCGTCACGCAAGGCCGTGAAGAACGTCTGGTTCGGACTCCGCGACTTCAACCCGGCGCGGCGCGAAAGGGCAACGACTTGCCGACGCGCCACGCGGCGAAGGCGCTTCGAGCGATCGACTGATGCGTCGAGGAGGGCATTCCGACGCGGGATGAGCCGCGGAGAAGTTCCGCGCGGTCGCGTGGCCGTCGCCCGAGGTCCTCGAGAGCGAGTTCCGCCGTCTGCTGCTCGCGGCGTTGTACGAGAAGTCGACCGCTGCGGCGGCCGAGCCGGTGCGGCCTGCCGAGCCCGGCTCGGCGGAGGCGAGGCGACAGTCCGCCTGGGCGAGGCTGCTCCAGAAGGTCTTCGAAGTGGACCCCCTTCGTTGTCCCGCGTGCGGGGGCGAGATGAAGGTGATCGCGTGGATCACGGACCGCGCGGTGATCGACCGGATTCTCGCGCACCGCGAGAAGGTGGGGCTCGCGTCGCCGTTCGACGCGCGCGGTCCCCATTCGCGCGTGACTGCGGGTCCGACACTCTTGGCTTGAAGGTGGTCCGCGCTCGATCTAGGAACTTGGCCGGGCATGGGCGTGCTGAGTGCGATGG
>JANNRO010000317.1:0-5987 GCA_031401505.1 Planctomycetia bacterium | reverse complement strand
CGCGCTCGTGCTCGGAATGGTGGTCGCGTTCTGCTTCTACAAGGATCTCGTCCACTTCGTCACCGGGCCGTTCCGCGAGGCGGTCCGCGAGGCGGGTGGCGACCTGTCGTCGACGCTGCAGAGTCTCTCGCCGCTCGACGGGTTCGTGTCGGTGATGAAGCTGGCGTTCCTGACGGGGCTCGTCGCGACCGCGCCGTACGTGCTCGCGCAGATGTGGGGGTTCGTTTCCGCGGGGCTCTATCCGCACGAAAAGAAGGCCGTGCGGGTCTTCTTTCCGGTGAGCGTCGGCCTCTTCGCGCTGGGTTGCGTGACCGCCTTCGTGATGATCCTGCCGATCGCGCTCCGGTTCCTGATGGCCTTTTCCAAGGGCAACCTGTGGCTCACCAACTGGGCGATCGGCGAGTACCTCTCGCTGCTCCTCTCGCTCGTGTTCGGGATGGGGCTCGCGTTCCAGATGCCGCTCCTCATCCTCTTTCTCGAAGCGACCGGAATCGTCGAGCGCGAAACGTTCGCGAAGAACTGGCGCGTCGCGGTCCTCGCCGCGTTCGTCGTCACGATGATCGTCACCCCCGATCCGACGCCCGTCTCGCAGATCATCATGGCCATCCCGTTGATCGGGCTCTACTTCCTGGGCGTCTGGGGTGGACGCTTCGTGGGCGAAGACAAGGAACGGCTCACGTGGTGGAAGGCCTGGCCCCTTCTACTGACGCTGCTGATGATCTTCGCGCTCCTGTTCTTCGGCCGCCACGCCGCCGACGCGGTGGCGCGGATCTTCTCGTGACGTCACCCGCCCGATAGCCGATCCCGCATGCCCACCGTGACCATCCTGACGACGGGCTACGAGGTGTTGCGCGGGTTCACGGCCAACACGAACGCCACCTGGCTCGCGCGGCGTGCGACCGAGAGCGGCGCGCGCGTCGTCGGGATGCGAACGGTGGGGGACTCGCTCGCCGAATTGACTCGCGGGCTCGAGGAGTCTCTCGCCGAGGCGGCGTGCGTGCTGGTGACGGGCGGTCTCGGGCCGACCGAGGACGATCGCACCCGCGAGGCGCTGGCGAAGGTCGCGGGCGTGCCTCTCGTCGACGACCCTCGCGCGTGGGAGATGGTGCGCGTGCACTTCGAGCGATCGAAGCGGGCGCCCTCGCCGACGCAACGGCGTCAGGGGCTCGTTCCGCGAGGTTTCGAGGCGCTGCCCAACGAACAGGGCACGGCGCCGGGCATCACGGGTCGCGTCGGCGATCGCCGCGTCTTCCTTCTTCCGGGACCGCCGCGCGAGATGACGGCGATGTTCGAACGCGAGGTGCTGCCCCGCTGGAAGCAGGACGGTGGCTTCGACGAGGCCGCGGCGCGCGTGCTCTGGACGGCGGGCGTGCCCGAGTCGGAGATCGCCGCGCCGATCGAAACCGAAATGCGCGCCGACGAGCCGACGGTCGGCACCCACCCCGACGACGGGGAAGTGGCCGTCCGCATCCTCGCGCGAGGCGGGGGGGCAGCGGCCCGGGCCGACGCGCTCCGTGACGGGATCGCGCGGCGACTCGGTCCGCACGTCGTATCAACCGTCGAGCACGAACGGGTGCAGCACGCCGTCGTCGGGCTCCTGAAGGACCGCGGTCTCGTCATCACGACGGCGGAGTCGATCACGGGCGGACTCGTGTCCCGCATGCTCGTCGAGGTGGCGGGCGCCAGCACCGTCTTCCGCGGCGGCCATGTGACCTACTCCGACGAGTGGAAGTCCCGGGTCCTCGGCGTGCCCGAGGCGTTGATCGCGCGGGACGGCGCCGTTTCGGAATCGGTCGCGATCGCGATGGCCGACCGCGCGCGCGAACTGGGTCGCGCCGACGTCGCCGTTTCGACGACCGGATACGCGGGGCCGAGCGCGAATCCGGGCGAAGTCCCAGGTCCGGTCTTCGTGGCCGTTTCCTCCCGGTTCGCGCCGACCTATGCCGTCCGATTCTTCGCCGCCGTGCCGCGACTCGCCGTCCAGCGTCGTGCCGCGGTACTCGCGCTCGACCAGGTCCGACGATTGCTGATTCGCGCCTGATCGACGGTCCCCGCTCCCACGTCCGGCGGTTGGCGATCGGATGGATCGCGGTAGCATCGCCCTGCGGACCCATCTGCCCGGTGGTGTAACGGTAGCACAGGAGACTTTGGATCTCCTAGTCGTGGTTCGAATCCACGCCGGGCAACCAGCCGAATCGGCGCCGTAGGGGCTCGAACCGCGCAGCGCGACGGGCGCGAATCCGCCAGCGCCATGGTGTCGACACCGGCGTTCGGACGGGCGGCCGCTGTCGCGGCGAGCGCGCACCCAGGCACCTCGTCGGCGTGGCCCGCTCTCGTCGTCGCAGATGAATGGCTCTACGCGCGCCCGGACCCGCTTCCGGGGCGCCCTGGGCGACTCCTCGCGGGGGACCCGCCGGACGCGGCTACGCCGAGATTCGGGTGGCTCCCCCGGCGCGGCGGTGGCACGCTAGTGCCGTCCGTATGCCATAGACGCCGCTCCGAGCGTGCCGTCGAGAGACCACGAGCAGCGATGGAAGGAACGGCCGAGACCTGCCGCGGTGTCTTCGACGAGGGCGCGGCACGATTTCCCGACGTGGCGCTCGCGTTCGACGCGTTCGCCTCGATGTGGGCCACGATGAACGTCCGGCGTGAGGTGCGCGTCGCCGAGGCGGCCCGGGGAGGCAGAGCGTCAGGGCCAGGCGCTCGTCCGGAGGATGTCTTTCTCGCGATCGCGTGCGCCCAGGGAGTTGCCGGAGCATGGGAGAACTTCGGCCGTGAGTACTCCCCACGCCTGCGGGGGCTGCTCCGCAAGCACCGCGCGGACGATGCGGAGGCGGACGACCTCGTATCCGATCTATCCGGCTACCTCTGCCAGCCGGCGAGGGACGTGGAGGGAACGACACGCATCGGGGCCTACGACGGATCGGCGTCGCTGTTCTCCTGGCTGGCCGTGATCGTGTTGCGGAACGCAAGGCATCGTCGAAGTCGACTCGCCGCCGCACCGGAATCGGGGACGGCGATTGACGACGTTTCGACTCGACGGGGAGGCCCCGCGCACTCGACGATCAGCCACGAGATGGCTCGGCGATTCCAGGCTGCGATTGCCGCCGCCTGGGAGTCCCTCACCCCGCGGGAGCGACTGGCCGTCCTTTTCAAACATCGCGACGGACTGCGTGGCTGCGACATCGCGCGGCTACTCGGCGTAGGCGAGCCGCGCGTCACGCGACTGCTTGAAGCGGGGCTCGGTCGGTTGCGAGACGCCGTCCGCCGTCAGATACCCGACACCCCTCCCGGCACGAGCACTCCCGATCAGGCCGCCTGGCAGGCGATGACCGAGGTGCTCGCGAGACACCTGGCAACTCTCGAGCCCTGGCCCCACCAACTGGGTGCAGATGACTGACCGCACCCCCGACGTGCGCGAGGACGAGATCAACCTCCTGGTGTCGGGCGCGGAGGCGTTCGGTGCGAAGGGGGCCGGGCCCTGCCCCGAGGCGAATGCGCTCGCCGGGTTCGCCGACGGTCGCATCGCCACCGGCGCAGGGGTCGAGATCGAAACGCATCTCTCGCGCTGCCCTCCGTGCCGAACCATCGTTGTCGCGCTCGCGGTGCTCGGGGCCGCCGGCGTGGGCCGCGAGGCGTCGTCGGCAGATGGAGTGGGCACGGCGGACGCCGGCTCGGTGGGCGCTCCGGCGAACTTTCCGCGCGCGTTCGGACCCTATTCCCTGCTCCGTCGAATCGGTGGCGGCGGGATGGGCGACGTCTTCGAGGCCGAGCACGTCGATCGCCGGCGCCGTGAAGCGCTGAAGCAACTTCGCGCGGGACTCGACCAGGATGCGCGGGCGTCCGATCGATTCCTACGTGAGGTGCGAGCCGCCGCGCTCCTCGTCCATGACCACGTCGTGGCGCTCTACGACTCGGGCGTGATCGATGGCGTGCACTACTACACGATGCCCCTGCTGCCGGGGCCGTCGCTCGCCGAACTCGTCGAGGAAATCCGCGAGACCGGGGAGACCACGCCTGCGCGATCGGCGAACGCCGTCCTCGACCGCTACGACATCCCCGGCGCCTCGCACGCGAGCGGCGACGCGGAACTCGACTACGCGCGGCGCGTGGCCGCCCTGCTCTCACCCGTCGCGGCGGCGCTCGCGGTGATCCACGACGCCGGGATGGTCCACCGTGACGTCAAGCCTTCGAATTTGTTGCTCGACGGGCGCCATCGCGCCGTGCTCACCGACTTCGGACTCGTGCGCATCGACGCCTCCCGGATGACGCACGCGACGGAGACGCTTGGAACGCCGGCGTACATGGCGCCCGAGCAACTCGAGCCCGGCGCGTCGGCAGACGGGCGCGCTGACGTCTACGCTCTCGGGGTCGCGCTCTACGAAATGGCGACGTTGCACAGACCCTATGAGGGCGGGTCGCTCGCCGAGATCGTGGCCCTCATCCTTCGCGGCAAGCCGCGCGCCGCGCGCGAGCGCTGCCCGCGCCTGCCGCGCGATCTGGACGTGATCATCGTCCGGTGCCTCGAGCGACGGCCGGCGGACCGCTATCCGGACGCACGCGCGCTGGCGCGCGACCTCGACGCGTTCGCGCGGGGCGACCCGATTACGGCGCGCCCCCTGTCCGCGCCGGCCCGCTTCGCCCGCGGGGTTGCTCGGCGCAAGATCCCGTTCGCGATGGCCGGGGCGGCGCTCGTGGCGCTCGGCGTCGTCGCGTACGTCATCCCCGGCTCGCTCAGCGTGCGAGCGATCCCGAGAGCGCGGGTCGCTCTGGACGGTGAGGAACTGGGCAACACCCCTCTGGCGAGTCGCAGGGTTGCGGCGGGGACGCACCGGATCGAGCTGCGGCGGGACCGGTTTGCGCCGATGGTGCGCGCGATCGACATCGGTCGCGGCGCGACGTACGACCTCGACGTCGTACTGCGCGCGCTCGACCCCGCCGACGCCGAGACATTGCGTCTCCTGAGCGCGGAGCGTGGCGGCAAGCGCGCCGACGTACATGTGACGCTCGACCGCATGCCCTCACCGGCCGCAGACCTGGCGGTCCTTCTCCCGCGCGGAGCGTTGCGCGAGGCACCCGCCGAGATCTCGATCTGGGCGGAACCGCGACTCGCGACGGGCAAGGTCGAGTTGCGGCGCGTCGGGGCGGACGTGGCCACGGCGACGAGCGAAGTCATGCATTCATGGAACGTGGCCGATATGTTCCGCCAAGGGCGTCTTGCTGTTCCCGGCGACGTCCGTGCGCAACTCGGCCCCGGCGCCTATCGTCTCGACATCGCGAGCGGCGCACGAACCGGGATGCAGGCCACGTTCGAGGTGCTCTCCGCCGCCGACGCAACGCGGATCCGACGAGAGATCGATGCGCTCGCGTCGGGTTTCGAACCCGACGATCTCGCCGCGAGATTTCTCCGCGCGGACTTCCTGATCAATCACGGACTCTGCGTCGAGGCGCTCGCGGAGGCGACGCTGCTGCGGCAGAGTCTCGGTGATCGCAAGGAGGTCGGACGACTCGTGCTCGCGTCTCTCGACCGGGCGGGACTGCGCGACGTCGGGCCGTGGTTCGACTGGGCCGCGCTGTACCTTCGCGCGGAGAAGTAGGAGGCCTCCGATGATTCGGATGACGAAGCGAATTCGCGTCGCGCTCGTCGTGAGCATCCTGCTCGCGACGACCGTGGCTCGCGCGCAGGACGACCCCGCGACCCCGCCCGCACCGCCGGTGCCGAAGCCCGACACGCCGCGGCAGGCGGCCCAGAGAGTCGTCGTCGCCTTTGCGGCGAAGAACGCTGCGGGGTTGAAGGCCCTTGCCGCGACGGACGATCCTGACCCGTGGCTTGTCGTGGACGCGCTGCTGTTTCGAACGCAGGCCGAGGCGGCCGATGCGTTCGCGCGCTCAGCGCCGCGCAAGGATACGGAAAAGCTGCCAGCGTACGTCGCCTCGGTGCGCGAGAAGCCGTACGACGTCGAGGCGAAGAAGTTGCTTGTCGCCAC
>JANNRO010000316.1:0-4754 GCA_031401505.1 Planctomycetia bacterium | reverse complement strand
CGCCGACTCGGTCTTCGTCAACTATGACGCGCTCTTCCGCGATCGCCCGCTCCACATCGTCGACTACCTGAAGGCGCTGAAGCGTCTGCTCGCGAGCGGCATCGAGCACACCTTCGCACCCGATGGCTCGAAGGGGTTCTTCTCCGACTTGACCGAGCTGGCGTTGAAGCCCTTCCAGGAATTCCGATTCACCGCCGGCATGGTCGCGCAATGGGCGGTCGACGAGACGCTGCGGACGTCCACCCGCGCGCTCGTCGCGGCCGAGCTCGCCAAGGGGCCCTTCGATCTCGTGCTGGCTCACAGCCTGGGCTCGCTGCTCGTCTACGACGCGCTGAGCCGCCACGAAGCCGACGCGGGCACGGCGATCCTCGCGACGTTCGGCTCCCAGATCGGGAGCGTGTTCGTGCGCGACGTGTTCGGGGGCAAGCTCGTCCCGCTGCCCGTCTCGCACTGGTTCCACCTCTTCAACGAACGCGACCGTGCATTCACGGCCCGTCTCCCCGACCTTGAACCCTCGCTCGTGCGCGTGGACACGCCGTTCGAGAGCGCCGACGTGATGAACCACGATCCCGTGGCGTACCTCGGCCACAAGGAGACCCAGACCTCGCTCTGGGGGGCGGTCAAGGAGCGAGCGGGCCTGTCACCCAAGAAGCTCGCCGCCCTCTCGGCGGCGGCGGCCCTCGCACCGAAGGTGCCGATGCGGGCGGCGCTGAGGCACGCGAGCGTCGCGGGCGCCACGACCGCAGGCACCGGCGCCCCGCGCCCCGCCGACCACCGGGCGCTGCTGGTGGGAATCGACGACTACCCGGACTCGGAGAACGACCTCGAGGGGTGCGTCAACGACACCTACCTCGTGAGCAGCGTGCTCCAGGAGTCGGGCTTTCGCCCCGATGACATCCGCCTCGTCGTCAACGGCCGCGCGACCGCGCGGACGGTCCGCGAACGCCTCCAATGGCTGCTCGAGGACCCCCGCCCGGGCGACATCCGCTTCTTCTTCTACAGCGGGCACGGCGCGCAGGTGCCGGGCTACGGCCCCGAGGAGGTCGTGGACCACGAAGACGAAGTGCTCGTGACGCACGACTTCGACTGGTCGAATCCGGCCGCCACCGGCATCAACGACAACTCGATCCTCGACCTCTACAGCCAGCTCCCCTACGACATGACGTTCGTGATGATGCTCGACTGCTGTCACTCCGGCGGCATGTCGCGCTCGGGCGGGGCGCGGGTGCGAGGCTTGACGCCTCCCGACGACATCCGTCACCGCAAGCTCAAATGGAGCGAGGAGTTCCAGTCGTGGGTGCCGCGTTCGTTCGACCCGCTGGCTGGACGCGGGGCCCGTCGCGACCGACGGTTCTTCGGCAAGGACGGCGCGACGCGCCGCATCGGGGGCGCGTCGGGCCTGCGCCGGCAGCCGAAGGCGGTGGCCGACAAGCAGAAGGCCGACTTGGGCCACCGGGGCCCCTACCTGCCCGTGATCCTGTCGGCGTGCCAGGAGGGCGAGTTGTCCTACGAGTACCGCCACGGCTCGCAGTCGTTCGGCGCCTTCACGTACACGGCGATGCGCATCCTGCGTCGCGAGCGGGCGAGCGGCCTGACCTTCGAGCGGCTTTGCGACCTCGCGAAGGACGATCTCGCGACGCTGGGCTACGACCAGGCGCCCGAGCTGGTCGCAAGCTCGAGGCTCGCGTCGGTGCCGATCCCGTGGCCCAAGGGGGAGAAACCGGTAGCGTCGGACGCGGGTCCCGTCCGCCGTTCGAAGCGGCGACCGCCGCGTCGCCCGAGACCGTGACGGTTCCCCTCCCCCGCGCCCCCTCCCCTCCGACCGCTCGGAACGCGGCGCCGTCGCCGATCCGGCCGTGCCCGCCGATCAGAGCCCTTCGACCCAGCGGGACTTCTCGCCGACGAAATTGACGATGATCCGGAACATCGAGTAATCGGGCGCGATCTCCTTCATCGTCTCGTCGTTCAGTCCACCCTCGAACTTGCCCGCGTCGGAGAGGCGGCGAATGCTCTCGATGTTGAGCCCCAGATGGTCGGCGGCGAAGATCATGCGCTCGCGGGGTTTGGTCACCTTCGCGAACGCCTCCTCCTGCAGATAGAAGTGGCTGACCGAGTGGACGACCTTGCCGAGCCCGTAGCGGAAACTGACGGCCAGCGGCGACGCGCCGTAGCGCTGCTTCATCTGGCGGCTGTCCACGATCACGTCGACGCGCTCGGGCCACGTCACGAGGAGGGGGAAGGCCTGGATCTCGAGCCACCACTGGAGTGCGGGTGCGTCCTCGAAGACGCCGCGGGTGAACGCGTTGCCGGGCGTGGTCTCTTCGATGACGACGACGTCGTTCCCGGTGGACGAGCCGGGGAACTGCGCGACGTGGCCGGGGAAGCAGTTGTGGATGGTCTTCGTGACCGCCCAGTCGGTGCTCATCAGGTAGCCGCCGACGTTGACGAACCATTGGAGCCGGGCCCCCGAGTCGCTGTCGACGTTGCCCTCGCAGTTGACGAGGACGACCTGGTTGGGGTTCAACCCCGCCTTCTTGAGTTCCTGCGCGCGGATCGTCGTCGCGGGAATGCGGAGATGGTCGAGGACCAATTCGACGTGGTCCCACGCGCCGGTCACGACCAGGATGCGGGCCTTCTGGAGGATCTCGACGCCCTTCTTGCGGCCGTAGCCGTACGCGTCGTGGGCGTAGCGCCCGTCGTCGGAGGTGCCCTTCTCCATCTCGACCTTCTTGTCCTTCTTCCGACTCTGCTTGATCAGGACGAGGCCGCCGCCGTGCTCGTCGAACCATTTGGTCCACGCCTTCGGATCGCCGCCGATGCGGTGATTCGAGAGGATCTGGAGATTCGCGTGACAGACGCCGCGGACGACGGGGTCCTTGTCGGAGAGCCCGATGATCAGCTTCGGAAACGCCGGCACGCAGCGCAGGCGACCGAGCGCCTCGAACGCGGCCGCGCGCACGCGCCAGTCCTTGTGCTCGATGAACGGCATGAAGAGGTTCATGTCGTCGTCGATGCCGAGTGCACCGGCGGCCACGAGCGCCGCAGAAGACACGCGCCAGCTCTTGTCGTCGAAGAGGGTCGCGAGCGCGGGAATCGCCTCGGGGTCGTTGCGATCGAAGAGGGCGGCGACGCACTGGACGCGGACGTCGTCGCTCGGCTCGGCTTTGATGCGATCGATCCGGGCGCGGAAGGCCTTCGGGTCTTCGAGCGTTCCGAGCGCCCGCCACGCCTCAATGCGTGCGAACGGACCCTTGTCGTCGATCGCGATGCCGAGCGCCGTCGCGGCCGTCGCATCGCCGAGCGTGCCGAGCGCCGCAGCCGCCTCCGATCGCACGCGGTCCTCCTTGTGGGTGAGAAGTGCCTCGAGCAGCGCGCGCGAGGTCGGCGCCTTGATTCGCCCGGCGAGCCGCGCCATGCGCCGGATGGCGGTCGTATCCTTCGCCTTCGGCCACGCGGCGCCGAGCGCCGCACTGCGCGCGTCAGGCGGGATCGCCGCGAGGTAGCGCGCGACGCGGGAGCCCGTGTAATCGTCGTCGCCGTCCATCACGGCGACTTCGGAGGCCAGAAGTTCGCGCGCGATCGGGAGATCCAGCGACCCGAGCACGTCGAGGGCGGCCGCATAGGCGAGAAAGCGCGCCTTGTCGTTGCGCGCGGACAGCGACTTCGAGATGACTTCGAACACGTCTTCCTGAACGGTGGGATCGCGCGCCAGGGCGCCCATCGTGACGACGGCCGCGGCTTCGACGACCGCGTCCCGGTCCTTGACGAGCGGGCGAATCCGCTTCAAGTGCGTAGCGTTCACCCAGCTCGCGGCGGCTTCCAGCGCGCGGACCTTGACCGGTGCATCCTTGGCGACCGAGATCGCGTAGAGGGCCTTCCCGGCGGCCGCTTCGGCGTCGATGACCTTCGCCGACGCGGTCGCGGCGCGTCGAAGCCAGGCGATCTCGCCCTCCATCGCGACTTTGACCAGTGCGTCGATCGACGCGGGGCTGCCGAGGACGGCGAGCGCTTTGGCGGCGCGGATGGCGACGCCCCAGTCGGCATCGACGAGCGCCTTCAACGCCTGCTTCTCGCGACCCTCGCCCTTCCCGGCCTTCTCCAGCGCGTCGAGGCCTTCGATCCGCTTGACGGGATCGCCGCTAGCGAGGAGGGTCTCGACGCCATCGGGCTCGGCGGACCGAGCGACCGACGAAGCGAGGCCGACGGCGACGGCCGTCAGTGCGACCGCGCCGAGGGCACGAACGAGCGCGCGAGTCGACATCCGCTTCCTCCGGGCGTGCGCAGGTCCCGTGACCACGGGGTCGCGGGACCTGTGCACGATGGCCCGCATGCTACCGGCGTGCGCGGCGCGGGCTTCGGGGACGGGGCGGCCCCCATCGGTGCGCCGCTCTGCCCGAACGGGCCGATCGCATAGACTCGCGCACGCGCGTCCCCGTAGCTCAGATGGATAGAGCACAGCTTTCCTAAAGCTGGGGTCAGAGGTTCGACTCCTCTCGGGGACGCTCCTTCAAACGCACGCCAGAAGGGTTCTGGATGCGTTCTGTGGGGTCCAGGCGGGGAACTCCATCTCGTCGAAAGCCGGGGGGTAGCGGCACGGAAGGCACCCTACAGGCACCGAACGGCTGCGTTTGCTGGCCAGACTGCTTGCCAGGGTGGCGGGCGGGTGACTGAGGGCAGGAGACGGGGTGCCCGGCGTGCCAGACTTCCCGGGTGCGTTCTTCCGACGACCGTCCTGGATGCCCGGCCTGCCTCGC
>JANNRO010000315.1:0-4176 GCA_031401505.1 Planctomycetia bacterium | reverse complement strand
ACGAGGATATTGGGCTTCTTGGGCCCGTCGGCGCGTGCGGGCGTGGCGCCGACCAATGCAAGCAGCGACGCCGAGGCGATCGCGAGAATCCGGAACGGTTGACGCATGAAACCGAGCCCTCCGAGTAGGAATGGATGTCCGTCGGGACGGTACCACAATCGTGTGTGTGACGGACTTGTGGGGTGGGAACGTCGACTGTCGCCGCTGACCGCGTTCGCTCGTCACCCACGCGACGACGGTGGATCGACGTGCGGCAATGCTGACGACACGAATGCCCTCTTCACGCGCGATTGTTCGTGCTCACATGGAAGGCGTCGAACGTGGCAGACGATCCGTTCGTGTCGTCGGTCAATAAACGTGCGCGGGCCGTCCGCTGGATCCGGTCCCCCGGCGAAACCCGCTGCGCGATCCGTCGCGCTACGGAAACCGTGTCCGTTCGACGCTAGGGACCTTCGACCAGGACCCAAGTCCCGTCGGGGTTGAACGCGGTGATCGTCTTCGCGACGTCAGTGCCCTCTCGACCCAGGTCGCTCTCGAACACGCGCCCGCGGTGACTGACGATGAAGGACTTGACCCCCGTGTTGCGGTACTCGGCCGGGACGGCCAGCACGCCGAAACCGCCGGTCAGATTCTCACCCACCAGGTACGACTGGGCCCCGCCGATCCCCGCGGGCCCGCGGGCCTTCAACATCTTGAAGCGATAGCCGCTGTAGGGCGCGCCTTGGCTGGCACCCCCCTCGAGGTACGGGGTGAGTTCCTCCACCATCCCGCCGAGCGGACTGCGATCTTCCAACTTCACGTCCGCAGGATCGAGCCAGAAGAGGCCGTCCTTGGCCCCGGGCGAGGAGGCGAACTTCTGCGCGTACTCGAGCACGCCATCGCCATCGCGATCCTTGGCCTTGTAGGCGCCTTGTGCCTCGACCAGCATGCGCATGACGTCGATCACGTTCAACTCGTTCTTGCCGATGCGACGGGCCAGAATCTCGTCGCGGGCCTGTACGACGTCGAAGAACCACTTGCCGTCCTTCGGCGCCAAGGGGAGCGGCATCGGCCATGCCTTCATGCCCAGCACCGCCACCTGCGTACCGTCGTCGAGGGTCTCGAAGATGACTTTCTCGGCCGCCATCGTCGCCACGCGGCGGCGCTCACGGGCCACGATCGGATCCTTGCCGCTTTGAATCACATCTTCGCTGCCGGGGCCGGCCATGACACGCAAGGCCGCATCGTCGTTGGCTTTCAGGGCCTCTACGAGCGCCTTCATGGCCGCGTCGGGAGAGTCGAAGAGCTGCGCCCCGACCGCGGCATCGTCGGCACGAAGCGCCGGGAGCGCCGCACCGATCAGGAGCAGGGCAGCAAACGAATGGCGCAGAGCGCGGAGAATCGGCTTCATGGTCTTGATCCTGAGTTCCGAAGGGATGCGGGCGTTCGGCTCGAGGGCCCGGTGGGAATGGGTGTTGCGAATGTGGCTACCGACGACGGCCGCCACCGCCGCCTCCGCTACGGCCGGACTGACCGCGATAGCCGCTGCCGCTCGCGCCGCCGCCGGACTGTTGGAGGCTGGAGGCCCCGCGACTGCTCTGCGCGCGTGCATCGCTGCCACTGCCCGCACCCCCGAAACCACTCGCCGGGTTGGGCGGCGGGGCCGGGGCGCGGGCGGCCGGCGGCGCTTGGGCCGATCCGGCCCCCGCGCCGGGTGCCTGCCACTGCGATCCCCGGCTGGGACCCATCGCGCTGGCGCCGCCCGCGTTGGCATTGCCCGCGTTCTTGTTCCCGGTGTTCGCGTTGCCCGTGTTGACGTTGCCGGAGTTCTTGTTCCCGGTGTTCACGTTGCCCGTGTTCACGTTGCCCGTGTTGACATTGCCGGAGTTTTTGTTCCCGGTGTTCACGTTGCCCGTGTTCACGTTGCCCGTGTTCACGTTGCCGGTGTTCACATTGCCGGTGTTCACATTGCCGGTGTTCACATTGCCGGTGTTGATATTGCCCGTATTCACGTTGCCGGTGTTGATGTTGACGGTGTTCACGTTCACGTTGCCCGTGTTGACGTAGATGTTTCCGCCGTTGGAGTTCCAGTTCACCGAATTGTTGTTGTGATAGATCGCGGCGGTCGTCGCACCCACGACGAAGCCTGCACCCCAGGCCCAGCCCGTGTAGCCGGGTTGCGTCACGGAGGCGGGCGAGTAGACGGGCACATAGACCACCTCCGGATTCGTCGGTTCGATGACGATCACCTCGGTGGTGCCACCGGCGACTTCGTGTGTGCTCACCGTCTGCTGCCCGTTCGACGTCAGATTGCCCGCTCCCTCCGCCGTCCTGCGGAAGGTCTGGATCGCCGCGAGCACGTCCGACGGCTGGGCGCGCATGGCGGCGCCCATCTGCTTCACCCAGTCAGGATTGCCCTTGAGCCAGTCGAGCAAGGCGGGGTAGGGCAAGAGCCCCAGCACGCTCGTATCCCAGGTCACGCCGGCCGGTGCCGCGGAGACCTTTCCACCCTGCTCGCCCACGTACTTCGATGCAGCGGCAAGATCGTTGGGGACCGTGGTAGCCGGGAGCAGTGAGGCAAGCACCACATCGGGGTAGAGCGCCACAGGGCCCACGAGTTCGTTGAGTTGGGCGACGCTGTGGGTCGCCGGAACTGCATCGCCCGCGCGCAGCACACCCGGAGACGGCCCCACCCCGAGTACGGGGAGCGCCACGATCAAGGAGAACACGAGGGCGCGCACGGTCATGGGGAGTTCCTCCGAGGGGCAAGCAGTATCCTCGATTCGAGTACGGACGCACAAGCCGGCGGTGGGGATGTCGAGAACGATGGATCAGGGGCTCGAATCGTCGGCTTCGGTTCGAGCCGCGGCGCAGGGGAGCGAATCCGTCGACGCCGGACACGACGTCCAGGCGAGCGTCGTCGACACATCGATCACCCCCATGCCCCGTAGGGCATCACCTACGACCCCGCCGCCGCGCCGAACCGGCGCCCGGCCATCGATCGGGGCGCTTCAACTCGGACGCCGGCCCTGCGACGATCGGAGCCGGATGAACGAACCTCGCGACTTCTCCCTCGTACTCGGCGGACCGCTCTATCAACTCTGGCTGCGGACGCGAGTCGCGCGCCCGCCGATCGACCTTCGGATGCGCCGGGTCCTGGTCCTCGCGCTCATCGCGTGGCTGCCGCTGTTGGTCCTTTCGGTGGTCGGCGCGCGCGCCTGGCCCGGCTCGACCGACGTCCCGTTCCTCTACGACGTCGAGGTGCATGTCCGCTTCCTCGTGGCGCTGCCGCTGCTGGTGCTCGCGGAGTCGATCGTCCATCTGCGCCTCGCACCCGTGATCCAGGCGTTCACGGAGCGGAATCTCGTCAACGACACGGACCGCCCGAGGTTCGACAAGGCGATCGCGACCGCGATGCGCGTGCGCAACTCCGTCGTCGTCGAGGTCCTCCTCCTCGTGTTCATCTTCGTCGCAGGCCACGCAATCTGGCGGAGTCACTCCGCGCCGATGGGCGGCACCTGGTACGGATCCCCGGACGGGACCGACGTCCGATTGACGGGCGCAGGCCGGTGGTACGTGTTCGCGAGCCTGCCGCTCTATCAATTCCTCCTGCTGCGCTGGGTGCTGCGGATGGGCCTCTGGATCTTCGTGCTGATCCGAATCTCGAGGCTCGACCTGAGGCTGACACCCACCCACCCCGACCGGTACGGCGGCCTCGGCTTCCTCGGAGGCAGCGTCGATGCGTTCCTCCCGATCCTCGCGTCCCTGGGCGCCGTCCTCGGCGGCGGGATCGCCGACCGGATCTTCTTCGAAGGCAAGAGGCTCATCGACTTCAAGTTCGAGATCGGAGGGCTGGTCGCGTTCGGCGCGCTCGTCGTGCTCGGGCCCCTGCTGCTCTTCTCCGGACACCTCACCCGCGCGCGGCGACGGGGTGTCCGGGAGTACGGAGTCCTCGCAAACCGCTACGGGCAGGAGTTCGAGGACAAGTGGCTTCGAGGCGCCCCGCCCATCGACGAGAAACTGCTCGGCAACGCGGACGTCCAGTCATTGGCCGACCTGGCCAGCGGCTATGACGTCGTGCGGGAAATGCGGACGCTCCCCTTCGGGGTGAAATCGCTGGTCAGCGTAGCGGCGGCAACCGCGGCGCCGATGCTCCCGCTCGTACTGACGATGGTCCCGATCGACGAGATCCTGAAG
>JANNRO010000314.1:0-6065 GCA_031401505.1 Planctomycetia bacterium | reverse complement strand
CAAGGACTCCGGTACCGCGTCGGCCCTCCTGGCGCAGCCCGCCACGTGCGTTCTGATCCTCGACGCGCTCGCCGCCGACGACTCCGTCGCGAACGCCGCGGATGCGGTCCACCGCGTGATCGAAACGAAGAGCCCGCCGCGCTTTGCGGATGAACTCGCGGAGTTCTGCCTGCGCGACGCGTGCGGCATCCCTCATGCCGCGTGGACCCGAACGCGACGGTACTCCATGGACGAGCCGTGGACAGCCCCGATCCTCCCTCTCGTGCGGGATGGAACCGCCCGGCAATTGCTCGCGGCCCGCGTGCTCGCGACGGTGCTTGCACGCGGTCGCCTCCCCTTCCGCACGCGCCCGCCTCGCGATCTCACCTTGTTGCCCTCCGTCGCCGAAAGACTTCGCGGTCGATCCGACGCGTTCGCACACGTCGAGAGTCGCCTCGACGACGCACCGCGAGTCTGGCAGTCGTTTCTCGCGAGCCTCCTGCTCGCGCTCGATGAGAACTGGCAACCCGGCTACGTGACGCTCGAGTACCTCCAGGGAGCGCGCCTCTCGGGCGCGAAATGGCCCGGGATCCGGCTTCCCGTCGCGTACCTGCAGTACGCCGACCTCTCGAACGCCGACCTCTCCGGCGCGGTACTCGACGAGGGAACGGCCGACGCGGCTCGCTTCGTCGGCACCTGCCTCGTTTCGACGTCTCTCCAGCATCTCGCCGCATCAAAGGCGTCGTTCGCACGAGCGGACTTGACCGACGCCCGCTTCGACCACGCACGGCTCGCCGACGCCGACTTCTCCGACACGCATGCCGAACGCACTTCGTTCGCATTTGCCTCGCTCCCGAGGGCCGACTTCTCGCGCGCCCGGCTCATGGGGGCCAGCCTGAATCTCACGACGCTCGACGACGCGAAGTTCGACGAGGCCGACTTGCGACTCGTTCACGCCGAGCACGCTCGTGCTCGGCGCGTCGACTTCCGGCACACTTCCCTTGATGGTGCCGACTTTTCGCGCGCCGATCTCTCCGGTGCCCGACTCGACGAACTCCTCTGGCCCGGCGCGCGACTGCGCAGCGCCCTGCTCGACGACGCGAGCCTGACGGGCGCGCGCATGCCGGGGGCGCAGCTCGAAGGTGCATCCCTCGTCGGCGCCCACCTCGCCGACGTCGATCTCTCCGGGGCGAATCTCCAGAACGCCGACCTGCGCCGCGCGACGTTCCACATGGGTTCGTCGAGGAGCGGGCTCATCTTCTCGCCGATCGCGTCCGAGGGAACTCGAACGGGCTTCTACACCGACGACTCGGTCGAGATGTCCACGATCGATCCCGATCAGGTGCGCAATGCCGACCTGCGCGGTGCCGATCTGCGCGGCGCGAAACTCGACGGCGCCGACTTCTTCCTCGTGGACCTGCGTGGCGCCCAACTCGACCGCTCCGCAATCCCGCTCCTGCGCTCGATGCGCGCGATCCTCGACCGACCCGATCCGAGCTGACCTGGCGTCGCGCCTATGCCTCGGGCCCCGCCGGCAATGCCGGGGGCGTCGACCCGGACGGCGGCGCCTGGTGCCCCTGCGCGTCGACCTTGACGACGCGGATCGCCTTCGTCGCGAGCAATTCCTGATTCGCGAGCAAGTGGAACTCGTACGTTCCCGGCGCCGGCAGCGTCAGGTTGCGCAACTGCGCGCTGAACTCCGCCGTTTGGCGCGGATCGGGGATCTCGATCGGCGGCGGCTTCGCTCCCCCCACGATCGCGTTGCGCGTCAGGTCGATCAGACGGAACTCGAACTCGTACTTTCCCTTCGCGTCGGTCAGGTTCGCGTAGATCCACAGATTCGGATGGACGGCCGGGAACTGCGTCGCGCCCAGATCGTGAAAGACCCCGATCAACGAGCGCTTGTTGGTCGCCGCGTCATGCAAAATCATGTCGCAGACGAGGAAGGCTTTGACGACGGGGCGGCGGCCGGTGTCGGGCATGGAGGAAAGCCTACCGTTTCGGGAGGTGGTCCGTCGAATCGGCGGCCGTCGGATGGTGGTCCCGTCCGCGAATCGCACCGACGAAGGGGAGGCTTCGAAATCGCCCCGCGGCGTCAAGGCCGTATCCGACGAGGAATCGATCGGGCGCTTCGACGCCCCGCCACGTCGGGGCCACCGGGCGGACGCGCCCGACGACCTTGTCGAGCAGACACGCGACGCGAACGGACGTGGCGCCGAGTCCGTCGAGTTCGCGACCGAGCACTTCGATCGTGGCGCCGGTGTCGACGATCGTGTCGATGACGAGGACATGGCGCGCCTCGATCGCGGGACGGGGCGGGAGTCCGACGACGAGGGGCGCGCCCGACGATGTCGTGCCCTGCCCGTAGGACGAGATGGAAACCGGGCGAATCGCTTCGATCGACGCGCCGTGGCGGACGAGCGCGCGCAGCAGGTCGGGCGCGAAGAAGATCGCGCCCGTCATCACGGGCACCGCGACGATCGAACGCGCGCCGAATGCGCGAGCGATCTCGTTCGCGAGTCGATCCACGTGGACGGCGATCGCCGCGGCGTCGAGGATCACGTCGAATTCGGCGGCGTGCGGCGCCATCGACGGGACGCTACCACGGACGTCGCATCCTTCGCGGGGGCGCGTACCGTATCGACCTCGCCGCGGGACCTCCATCCGACGGCTGCTGGAGGTTCCTTGCTCGACGGCCGTGCCCTCGCCGAGACGATTCGCCGCGACCACGTGCAGGCGATCGACGCGCTGCGCCGCCACGGGCAGCGCTTGCGCCTCGTCGTCATCCAGGTCGGGCGCGTTCCCGCGGCGGAGGCGTATCTGCGCGGACAACGCAAGGGGGCCGAGGCGTGGGGCATCGACTACGACCTGCGGACGCTCCCGGCGGACGCGTCCGAGGCGCACGTGCGCACGGCGATCGGCACGGCCAACGACGACCCGGGCGTCACCGGCATCGTGCTCCAGTTGCCGCTGCCGGCCGGGCTCCACGCGCGTGCGCTCCAACGCGAGATCACCCCGTCGAAAGACGTCGAGGGCGTCCATCCCGAGAATCTGGGCCACGTCGTGCATGGGCGCGACGGACTGGCGCCATGCACCGCCCTCGCCGTGATGAAACTGATCGAGTCGTCGGGGATCGCGGTTCGCGGCGCGGAAGCGGTGGTCATCGGTCACAGCGAGATCGTCGGCAAGCCGGTCGCGCTCATGCTGCTCGCGCGTGACGCGACGACGACCGTCTGTCACGTCGCCACGAAGGACCTCGCGAGCCATACGCGCAGGGCCGACCTGATCGTGATCGCCGTCGGTCGCGCCGGGCTGCTTCGAGCCGACATGGTGAAACCGGGCGCGGTCGTAATCGACGTGGGGATCAACGAAGTGACCGCGGCCGACGGCAAGAAGCGCCTCGTCGGCGACGCCGACACCGACGGCCTCGTCGCTTTGGGATGCATCGTGACGCCCGTGCCCGGTGGCGTCGGCCCGGTCACCGTCGCGATGCTGATGCGCAACACCGTGCTGGCGGCGGCATCGATCCCGCCCGCGGACCTCGATCCGACCCCGATGCTGTTCCCCAGCGAATAGTTACAGCGCGCGGCGAACGACGTAGCCGGCGATCGTCAGCAGGATCTCGCGCCACGGGCTCGGGGGCACGCCCGAGAGCGCGGTCTCGGCGGCGGCGATCTCGTCGCGGGCCTGTGCTTCGGCGGCGGCGAGGGCGCCGTCGGCCTCGAGCATGGCAACCAGCCGACGACGACGTGCATCGTCGTGGGCCGCGGCCTCGACGAGCGCACGGGCGTCGGCACGCTCGCGGGCCGGACGGCCCTTCAACCAGAGAATGACGGGGAGCGTGGTCTTGCCCTCGCGCAGGTCGGTCCCGAGGCTCTTGCCGACCGTCGCTTCGTCGCCCGAGAGGTCGAGGCGGTCGTCGATCATCTGGAACGCCATGCCGAGATGGTGGCCGTAGGCGCCGAGTGCGCGCACGAGGTCGCGCTCGCCGCCCGCGTAGTGGGCGCCGACGACCAACGCCGCCTCGTAGAGCGCGGCCGTCTTGCCGCGGATGATCGTGCGATAGGCCGACTCGTCGAGGTCGAGGTTGTGGCGCTCGCGGTTCTGGCGGATCTCGCCCTCGAGCACCTCGCCGACGACCTCCGACAGGTAGACGCTCGCGTAGCGGTCGGTCAATCGGGCCGCGGCGAGATAGGCGCGACTGAAGAGCACGTCGCCCAGGAGGACCGCGGTGTCGTTCCCCCAGAGTGCGTTCATCGTCGCGACCTTGCGACGGACGTCGGCCGCGTCGAGCACGTCGTCGTGGACGAGCGTCGCGGTGTGGATCAGTTCGACGATCGCCGCGGCGGACGCGACGTCGGCGGATACCGAGTCGCGCACGATCCGGCTCGCGATGCACGTGAGCGCGGGGCGAAGTCGCTTGCCCGTGAAGCGGGCGGCGTGGCCGACCATCTCGGAGAGGTGGGGCGAGCGGGTCTCGAGAATTCGGGCGTACGCCGCCCCCACCGCCTCGAGATCCTGTCGGACCGGTTCGAGGACGTCGGGGAGATCCGTGCGGGGTGCCGCGGGAGAGGCCATTCCCCAACAGCCTACCGACCGATCGGCGGCGGCGGGAGGGGGCGGCCCACGGATTCCGACCGGGGCCTACCGCCCGTTCGACGAGGTGCGGGCGAAGGCCTCCCGCTTGGAGGCCCACCACGCCTTCCAGCGTGCCGAATCCGGGGGGAAGTCTTCCCCGGTGATCTTGACGAGGTTCTTGTGCGCCTTCGCGCGCACGTCGGCGTTTCCACTGTCGAGCGCCGACACGAGCACGTCGACGGCCGCCCGGTCGTCGCGCGGGGTCGTCGTGACGGCGCCGGCCTCGAGTGCCTTCAGGAGTGCGCCGAAATGGAGTCGGAGCCGCGAGACCTCGGCCGCCAGGAAACTCGCCGCGACGCAGACGACGACGATCGCCGCGCGCCCGAAGGGCGATGCGCCGGGAAACGCGCTCTCGGCGACCCCGACGTAGATCCCGCCCGCCAGGAGCAGGACCTGGATCAGGGCCAGCGAAAGGGCACGGTCTTGGGATCGCACGGGGGGAGACTCCATCGAATCGAGGACGGGGCCATCGTCCGACGCCGGGGGTCGGAGTGCAAACCGTTGTCCGCAGGCGACCGGCGCGTATCTTACGGGACCCGGTCGCGGTCCCCCACCCGAGCCCCATGTCCTACGTCATCATCGACACCTGCATCGGCTGCACCGCCTGCGTCAAGGCGTGCCCCGTGGACGCGATCACGGGGGAGCGCAACAAGCTCCACACGATCCACGAGAACATCTGCGTCGACTGCGGGCTGTGCGGGTACGTCTGCCCGGTCGAGTCGATCCTCGACTACGAGGGTGCGGTCGCGACCCGGTTCAAGCGCCGGGTCGATTCCGACCGCATCGCGGTCGTGACGCCCGAGCGGTGCACGGCGTGTGATTTCTGCATCGACATCTGCCCCTTCGACGCGATCTCGTACGTGAAGGTGGACGACGGCTTCTTCAACATCGCGAACGTCGATCCGGCGGCGTGCAAGGGCTGCGACAAGCTCTGCGTGTCGGTGTGCATCAAGGAAGCGATTCAGCTCTACCCGCGCGCCGAGGGCGTCGAGAAGCGGGTCAAGCCCGTCTCCGAGCTCGCCGTCTCGTAACGGAGAGTTCGCCTCCGATGGGTGTCAGACACTCTCGGGAGACGAACGCGTGGCTACTTGCGGACTTGAAGCCGCGTTCCGATGACGAAGGCGAGACCGCCGAGCGCGAGGGCGGAGATCTCGATGCCCACCGCCCGAGGGTTGTCCGACGTCAGCCCGTAGAGGAGCGCCGCGGGCAGGAGGATCAGCCCGAACAGTTGGAGGAAGCGGCCGAGGGCGTGCATGTCGGAGGGGAAGGGGTCCGGGGAGGGGGAACCGAGGATAGCCCCCGAGTTCGATAGACTCCGAAGGATGCGCAACGGATATCGGCTACTGGTCGCGTGCCTGCTGCTCTTGCCCGCGTCCCATGTGATCGCGGAACCCGCCGCGTCGAAGCCCGATGCCTACCGACTTCGCCTCGAGCGTTCCGTTCCGACG
>JANNRO010000313.1:0-14559 GCA_031401505.1 Planctomycetia bacterium | reverse complement strand
TCGACGGCACGACCGACGATCCGATGGCCTACAGCGCCCGCCTCAACTGGGACGTCATGGGCCACATGGGCTACGAAGAGGGCGCGCTGCGCCAGCGTTCGTGCGACTGGACCGCCGCCGTCGGCGTCTGGGGCACGTACTTCGTCGACCACCTGCGCGAAAACACCATCGTCCAGTACGGCGATCGCGTCTCGTACGGCGTCGACGTCGCGGTCGGCTACGGCGGCTTCTCGTTCACCGGTGCGTACAGCATGTTCACCTTCTCGAACAGCGACATCGGCGGCGATGTCGACGGCACGTCGTACCTCGCGCAGCTGGGCTACCTGTTCCCCGACACGGCGTGGGAGATCGCGGCGCGCTACAGCGCGTACACGGTCGAGCCCGATGGCGGCGGCGATGCCGGCGGCACCGAGTACGGCTTCGCGGTGAACTACTACATCGACGGACACGCCGACAAGGTCACGTTGGACTACACGATGATCTCGGCCGAAGACAACGGCAACTTCCTGGCGGACACGTACGCCGGGTACAACGCGACGGGCGACAGCGACGCCACGTTGCTCCGTCTCCAGTGGCAGCTCGCGCTCTAAGCAGCCGAACGGCTTCTCGACGGTTTTTCGATCGGAGGGCCCGGCGTCGCAAGACGCCGGGCCCTTCTCATGTCGCGAGGTTTTTCCCGGAAGTGTCAGACACTTCCGGGAAAAACTACGTACGCTCCGACGATGGACTCCTCGTCGGTCACCGGCGGCTCCCTCGTTCGCCGCGCGCTCTTCGTTCTGGTGGTCTCGACGCTCGCCGTCGCGGCCTACTTGGTCGGACTCGGGTCCCGTCGCCCGTCCGGCGACGCCGGCGCGGGGGCATCCACGGACGCACGCAGATAGGGCAGCGCCTCGATGGATGCGAGGAGTTTCTCGCACATCCTCGTGAAACGTGCGTCGGCGACGCCTCCGTAGGCCTTCTCGAATTCCGCCTGGGTCAACGAATCGGACAATCCCGCGTCGTCGGGCACGACCGCGACGCCCGTGAACGCCTCGGCCGTCCACGCGAGGTTCGTGGCCGGTGCCCCTTCCGACAGCCGTCGAGCAAAGACGATTCCGGCCAAGTCGGCCAACCAGTCGCCGATCGAGAAGCCCGACCCGCCCTTCATGTCGGCCAATTCCTTCGCGAGGCCGGCGGTGCGGGCCGGGCCCTCGCCGAGGAGGTTCGTGATCGCGGCCGAGACGACGAAGTGGAGCAATCGGTCGTTGCGCCCGCGCAGCGTCGGCTCGCCGATCGCCGCGCGCCGCACCTTCGCCTCGTCAGCGGTTTCGAGATTCCGGAACGACCGTGCGGTGAGCGAGAACTTCCCGAGCGTGTCCGACGGGTCGAACGCCTTGACGAGTCCGACCGTGAATGCCCGGATGTCGCCGGCCGCCGCGACGGCCGCTCGCCGGACATAGAGGTCGGCGAGCGCGTCACCCGTCGCGCGGGTCTTCAACGGCCGTGCCGCGTTCTCAACCGCCGCCTTCGTGATCGCCGCGACGACCAGCGCCGCGGCCGGCACCGTCTTCTCCGCGACGGGGGTCGGCTTCGGAGCGTCGTCGGCGCGGGCGACGGGCGCGCCGGCGAACAGCCAACCGCCGACGAGCAGGGTGCGACTCGCTCTCATGACGACGCCGATCCGTAGGCCCGAAGACCCCGCCGCCAGACGAAGAGCATCACGCCGAAGCCGATCGTCGTCGCCGCAACCACGTGGAACACGATCTCGGGTCTCGGCCCCTCGAAGAGGATGCGCACGGGGAAGTTCACGATGACGCCGAGCGGCAGCACGACGGTGAAGAACCGGTAGGCCCAGCCCTTGAACACGCCGACGGGGCGGCCGTTGGCCGAGTCCACGATGAAGAAGACGTCGCGCAGGCCGTTGCCACCCTGCATCCAGAAGGCGGGCAGGAGCGAGAGGAAGTGGAGCGAGTGGTGGAGCACGAGCCCGAAGAGGAGGCAGACGAGGTAGCAGAGGACCGTCGTCGCGGCGATCGGCTCCGGGTACCTCGAAAACGCCCAGACGAGGATGCCCACCGCGATCAGGAAGTTCAAGAACGAGTTCACCGCGAAGTCGCGCAGGCTCACCATGAACAGCGGCGCGATGGGGCGTACGAGGTGGTAGTCGAGGTCGCCTTTGTTGACGAGCAGGGGAAACGCCCAGTGGTTGTTGGCGAAGAGCGTCATCTGCGCGCCGTCGAGCACGAAGAGCGTGGCGAGGAAAAGGCGCAACTGATCGGCGTTCCAGCCGCCGATCGTCGGCGTCTGCAGGCTCAGGACGGCGAAGAACACGAGGTAATGGAGGTTCCAGATCACGTCCATGCCGACGCGGAAGAAGAAATCGAGTCGGAACTGGAGCGACCGCTGGACGGCGTAGCGGACGAACGCGGCGTAGAGGCGCAGGTACCGGCCCATCAGATGCCGACCCCCGAGTAGGCGAGCCGTCCGCGACGGAACACCACGCGCCCGAGCAGCGCGAAGAGGCCGCACCAGGCGAGCGCGATGCCGAGCCCCGTCGCCCACGCGGCGACGTCACGGCGGCCGAGCATCGTCTCGATCGGGTCGGCGTAGAGGTATCGAAACGGCAGGACGTCGATCACACGCCGCGCGCCCTCGGGCAGCATCGCGAGCGGGAAGAGCGCGCCGCCGAGCACCGACGTCAGCAGGCGCTGCGCGACCATCAGGCTCCACACGTTGTCGGCCCAGAAGGCCACGCCCTGGATCGCCAGCGACATCACGTAGTAGAGCAGGTTCGCGACCAGCAGGCTCGGGATCGCCATCAGTACGCCCGCGGGGGTCACGCCGATCACGGCGCTCGAAAGCACGATCGGCGCCGCCGTCCCGAAGATCACGAACTGGAGCGCGTTGGGCGTCTGTGCGCCCACCTGCGAGGCGTACTTGAAGCCGAAGTAGGGCAGCGGATACAGGAGATAGCGTGAGTACCCGCCGGTATAGATGTCGTCGGCGACCTGATCGTTGAACTCCGACCCGCGTACCAGTTTCGCCGTCAGGATCGCCGCCACCTGGTAGAGCACCGCACCATGGAAGTCGAGGCCGGAGATCACGCTCGACCCCGACTCGACGAACACGGCCTTCCAGACGAACCACGCGAGCATCGCCTCGACGCCGAAGATGACGACGGCCTGGAGCCAGAAATCGACGCGGTAGGTCAGTCGCTTCTTGGCCTCGGTGGCCATCACCCGAAGGAAGAGGCGGGCGGTCACGGGGTCCCGTCCGCGGGTCCGGAGGGAGTTCCGCGCTCGGAGAAGATGCGCTCGATGATCGAGCCGATGTCGGGTTCCTCGATCGCGAGGTCGGCGACGGGAAGCCGTCGCAGAAGTTCGGCGGCCGCCGCCGCGGTCTCGGCGCGGGGCACGCGGATCTTCAACAGGTCCGGTGTCGACTCGACCACCGTGCCGATCCTCGAAAAGTCGACGGGACCGCCGTCCGACGCCTCGCCTGACTTCCCGCTCGCGCTCAGGTGCATCGTGAGCACGCGCTCCTTGGCGTACTTCGTGACGACCTGCTCGAGCGAGCCGTCGTAGACCAGTTCGCCGTCCTTCAGGATCAGGATGCGCCGGCAGAGCCGCTCGATGTCCTCCATGTAGTGGCTGGTCAGGATCATCGCGGACGGGCGTCGCGCGCGGTAGGCGAGGATGAACTCGCGCACCGCGCGCTGGGCGCCGACGTCGAGGCCGATGGTCGGCTCGTCGAGATAGACGACCTTGGGCGAATGAAGCAGCGCCGCGATCAACTCCATTTTCATGCGCTCGCCGAGCGAGAGACGACGGATCGGCACGTCGAGCAACTTCGTGACGGTCAGCACCGACGTCAGTTCGTCGAGCGCGCGGCGGAACTCCTCCTTCGGAACGCGGTAGATCTCGCGCAGGAGGTCGAATCCGTCGGCGGCGGGCAGATCCCACCAGAGTTGCGCCTTCTGTCCCATGATGAGCGCGATCTGGGAGCGGAAGCGGTCGTTGCGCTCCCACGGGTCGAAGCCGAGTACGCGTGAGCGCCCCGCCGACGGATGGACGATGCCGGCCAGCATCTTGACGAGCGTCGTCTTGCCCGCGCCGTTGGCGCCGATCAGCCCGACGATCTCGCCTTCCCCGACCCGGAACGAGACGTCCTTGACCGCGTGTCGCTCGACGTACGTGCGTCGGAAGAGCCCCTTGAGGCTGCCTTTCAAGCCCGGGTCCTTGCGAGGAACCCGGAACATCTTGGAGATGTGTTCGACCTCGATCATCGGCTGGCTGTCCGGGGGGGCAAACGGTGGCGACGGAGCATCCTGCCATCGGACGCCGGTCCCGTCGCATGGGCAACGGCGGGTAGTCTCCCTCCCCATGAATCTGCCGAACAGTTCGCTGCGCCCGTTCACGACCCTATCGACCGCCAACGCGCTCGACGCACGGATCTTCCGGGTGGACAGACTGCGGCGACGCTCGCAATCGACGGGGATCGAGCACGACTACTACCGCCTCGAAACGGCGGACTGGGTCAACGTCATCCCGATCACGCGTCGGGGCGAATTGATCCTCGTGCGACAGGAGCGCCACGGCATCGGGGCCAACACGCTCGAGATCCCCGGCGGGATGATCGACGCGGGCGAGTCGCCGGCGACGGCCGCGCTGCGCGAGATGCGCGAGGAGACGGGCTACGAGGGCACGCTGGCCGAGCCGCTCGGCTGGGTGCATCCGAATCCCGCGATCCAGAGCAACCGTCTCCACATGTTTCTCGCCCGCGACGTCGTGAAGGTAGGCGATCCGACGCCCGACGGCCACGAAGAGGTCGAAGTGGTGACGGTGCCGGTCACGATGGCGAGGCAGTTGGTCAAGTCGGGCGCGATCACGCACGCGCTCGTCATCTGCGCGCTCTTCCTGCTCGAAGGCGCGTAGGCGGGCGAATCCCGGACAGAGGGTCAGCCACTTCCGTCCGGGATTCGCTCGTCAGTCCCCCGACGGACCGAGGGGAAAGACGTCGTCCTCGGTGTCGATCTCACCATCGCGACCGAGGCTGCGGAGCACGAAGCCGTCGGGGCGCTTCGAGTGCGCGGGCTCGTAGACGTACGGCCGCTTCCACGGATCGACCGGCACGCGCCCCATGAACTCGTCGAGCAGTTCCGGGTCGTCACCGAGGCCCGCCAGCCCGCGCGCGGCGCTCGGCAACGCGCCGAACTTCCCCTTGTACCGCTCGAGTGCGTGCTCGAACGAACGCAGGAGTTCGCCCGCCGAACGTCGATTGTGGCGGTCGTCGTCGAATCGCGCGGCATCCACGGTGATACGCAACCGGACATCGCGAACGCCCATTCGAAGCACGTCGCCGGTCTTCGCGTCCGGGCGCCGAGGCCACATGCCCTCGAAGGCGAGGCGCACCTCGTCGCGGATGGCGGCCGTTTCGAAGGACATGACCTGCGAGCCCCCCGAGCGCAAGCCCGAGGTCAGTCGCTCGCACGCCGCCAACGGCGACGGCGGATCGGACGGCCGTCGACGACGCAACGCCTGCCCGGCCGCCAGCCGCACGGGGAGTCCCTGCGGCACGCCGGCGCACGCGCCACGAACGCCCGGTGCCTCGCGCATCGACTTCGCGCGACCCGCCCGTACGTCGAGGAGTGCCGTGAGGTCGTCCCTCGATCGCAGGCGGCAGAGCACCCGGTCGCCGATCAGGACCGCCCGCGGATCCTCGCCCGCCTCCTGCACGAACCCGCGCGCGCCGTCCGCGAGCGATTCCTCCGTCAATCCCTTCGCGACGAGCGCCTTCGCGGCCCCGTCGGGCGCGCCCTTCCATTCGCAGACGCACACGGAGAACGGATCCTCGACCGCGATCACGCGGCCGAGCGACTCCTCGGGAAGACCCAGTTCGCGCAACCAGATCCGCCGTACGTCGACGGCGTCATGCCAAAGCTGAGACAACCCCCACGGCGACGGATCGTCTCGCACGAACGAGGGCTCGAAGACCAGGAACTCGGTCTTCTCGCGCACGGGCAGCCACGCGCATGCATCCCACGCGGGCCCCGCGGGGTCGTCGGACCAGGGAGCGTCGTCGGGCAGCGCGACGGGGGCGACGGATGCGGGTCCCGCCGCCCCTCCTCCCCCGCTGCCCGCCACCTTCCGAGGATCGCCGTCGTCCTTGCCGCCGCACGCGGCGAGCAGGAGCAACACGATCGGATAGAGGTCCCGTCGCCCGATCGGCCGGGCGCGAGTCACTTGAGCGACGCCGGCACGGGAATCGAGACGGCGCGCAGGTAGGCGAGCAGCCGCACCTCGACGGCGCGGCGTGCGTCGTCGGGACCGGACTCGCCGAGCGGCGCGACCGCGTCACGCTGCAAGATCCACTGCGTGACGAGGGCGAACGACTTCACGTCGACGGGCGTGCGAAGCGACGCCAGCGCATCACGGCGGGCCGCGGTCGCATCGCGCGTGGCTCGCGCGTCGAGCGCCTTCAACTCCGCGAGTACGGCGCGCTTGGTCGCCTCGAGCTTCGCGATCTTCGCTGCATCGACCGCCACCTCGAGGACCCGGTCGATCCGGCGCAGGCGCGTGGCCATGCCCTTGGCGACCGTCGTGTCGGCGGCGCCGTGGGCGAAGCGCTCGACCGCGAAGGTCAACACCGGATCGTCGACCTTCGCGAGCCGCTCGCGCGTCGGAACCATCACGGCGTCGATCAGGCGCCGCGCCGCTTCGGGATCGGAGATCGCGAGTTCGTCGGCTTCGCGCGCGCGAGGATCGGCGTCGATGTGCTGGAAGATCTTCCCGAACACCGCCATCACCGCTTCCTTGCGGGTCGACGCGATCGCGTTCCAGATCGGTTCGTAGACGTCGGTGCGCGGGGCGACGCCGCGGAGCGCCGCCATCGGGGCGGCGACGCCGTCGAGCCCTGCCGTGAGTTCCGCGTTGACGTGCATCGCATGGAACATCGCGCGCACGATCGCCTCGCACGGTCCGTACGTCGCGGACGACGACGAGAGCGCCCGGGCGGCGCCGCGAAACGCCGTGACCATCGCGTCGTTGCTCGCGCCGCCCGGCCGATCCATCTCGAGCAGCGTGCGGAACACGGGGACGACCGGTGCCGTCGACGTGCCGCGGAGCGACGCCTCGAGCCGGTCGAGTGCGGCGCCCATCCGCGGATCGCCGGGGCCGCCCTTCGACATCAGGAGCAGGCCGAACTCGAGCGAGGCGAGCATCTGGCGAAGGGACGTCGCGTCGGCGGGCATCGACTGCGCGAGGATCATGTCGCCCTTCGGATCGAGTTCGCGGCAGCGCGCGAACGCGGCAAGCGCGGTCTCCGAATCGCCGTTCGATTGGGCGAAGCCGCCGCGCACGTAGTGGGGCGAAGGCCAGTCCGGATGCCGCCGCTCGACGTCGGCGACGAGCGACTCCATGCGCGTGCGTTTGTCTTCGTCTCCCGCGGCGGCGGCGCGGAGCGCCTTGGCGAGCATCAATCCGAGCGTCTCGCGCACGAAGCCGGTCTCGATCGCCGCCTTCGGCGCGTCGGGTGCGTCGAGACCCGCGAGCGCACGCTCGAGCGCCGCGGCAGCCTCGGCGTCGGCCCCTCGGGCCTGCGCCGATTGGGCGTCGTAGATCGCGATCTGGATCGAGGGTGGCAGCGACAGCTGCGCCCGCGTCAACGTCATCGCGCGCTCGACTCCAAGGCACGCGGCGCCCCGGAACCACTCGAGCGCTTGCGCGACGGCCGGGTCGGCGGCGTCGAGGCGAACCCCCTCGGCGGCATCGGCGGCGGCGCCCGCCAGGTCGCCCTCGAGTGCCCGAGCGACCGCACGGTAGCCGTGTGCGTCGGCGGAGCGCTTGATGGCGAGCGACTGATCGAGCGCGACGCGGGCGGCCTTCGCGTCGCCGCGGCGCAGCGCGACGATCGCCGTCAGGAGTCGCGCGTCGGTCGAGGTTGGGTCGGCGGCCGCCGCGTCCGCCGCCGCCTTCGCCGAACGTTCGGTGTCTCCCGTCAGCATGAGCAGCGTCGCGTGGACCAGTCTCGCGACCGACGAGCCTGGGCGCACCTTGACCGCCGTCGCGGCCGAGACGAGCGCCTTGTCGAAACGATGCGCGGCACCGTCCTGCGCCGCGAGCGTGAGATACGTCGCCTCGAGGACTTCGGCCTCGGCCGCCGGGAGTTGGTCGAACGCCGTCGCGTCGCCGGCCTCGGCGCGCAGATAGCGCACCGTCGCGGCGAGCGTCATCGACGACGGATCGAGCGCCGCCGCCTCGATCGCGTCGAGAATGCCCGCATCGACGAACCCGCTCTTCACGCGCGCGACGCCCCGCATCGAGAGGATCTCGGGATCGTCGGGCGCACGATCGAGCAGATCGGAGAGCGCGTATTCGGCCTCGACGTAGCGGCCGGCCGCGAGCGCCGCCGACGCCGCGAGGAGGCTGTCGTCGAGCGTCGTGTCGCCGCCCGCCGCCGTCGGCCGCGGCCCCGGGAGTCCGCCGTCCCGACCGCCCGCGGAAATCGCCGCGAACGCTGGATGCGCGACGTCGAGAAACGCACGATCCGGAAGCTGGGCGTCGAGTTCGCACCCCCCCATCAACGTGATCGTGCGGCCGTCGAGTTGGTGCGTCACCGTGATGCCGGCGTAGGTCGGGGGAACCTCGGCTCTCGCATACGGAACATCGGCCAGCCGATCGAGGAGGGGATGGCGCGGCGCGAGGATCCGGAGCACGCGCGCGCACGTGACGACGTCGAAGAGGGCGCGCAGGCGGCGGAACTCGGGAATGCGTTCGGCGAGCACGTCATAGCGCTCCGACATCGATTTCGCACACTCGCTCGACGCGGCCGTCGCGCCGCCCGTTCCCGACTCGACGCCGAGCGTCGCGGCGCGCATTTCTTCGGTGCGCACCCGGACTCGCGCCTCGAAAAGGGCGCCGACGCCCACCGGCGCGGTCCATACGTCGCCCGGTCCCGGAGGCACCGGCGTCAACCAGAAGCGGCTCGACGTGAACTCCAACGTCCCGGCGCGTCGGATGGCCTCGGGCAGATCGACGAGGCCCTCGATGCCCGTCGGCGCCCCGGGCGAGCGTCCGACGACGCGCTTCATCATGTAGTCGGCCTCGAGCATCGTCAGCGCGAATCGGCTGTCACCCGGCACGCCGAACACCCGCACTTTCTGGGGACCGCTCGGAGCCGACGGGTCGGGATCGAGACTGCAGCCGGGTACCCGACCTTCGCGCCAGACCGACGTCATCGCGAGCGCGAGCGCCTCGAACGGCACGGGTTCGGCGCCACTCTCCTCGATCCCGATCAGCGTGATGTCGCCCGTCGATCGGTCGCCCACCGGCCCGTCGCACGAGACGCCCAGGATGCGCGTCAGTCCGCCGACCGTCGCTCCGGACGTCGACTTCGGATCGAGCAGCGCCTTCAGCGAGACGCGGCGCAGACCGCCCGCCCCGGCACGCGATGCGAACAGCGCCGCCTTGCGCTCGGTCGCGAACGTCGAAATCATCGAGACGGCGGCGTCGCCGTCGGCCGCGGTCAGCAATCGATCTTCCAGCGCGTCCAACGCCTCCGACTCCGCCGGGGCTCCCGGCGCGGTCAACGCGCGCCGAAGGAGCGCCTCGTCCACGTCGATGCGCACGCCGCGAACCACGATGTCGGACGCGGGTCCCGCCGTCGGACGGGGAGGGGGCGGCGGGGGCGGCGTCTTCAGATCGGAGATGCGGTTGGGCCTGAGGACGTAGGGACGATCGTCGATCGATGAGGGCACGAACCGGCCCTGGAAGACGCGATCGACGGTCCCGAGCGGTCCCGTCAGTACGCGACGCTCGGGCGAGACGGCGCTGCCGTCGAAGGCCGCGGCGGCGAGGACGGACGCGATCTCGGGCACCGTGCGCAATTCGGCGGCCGATGCCCGTCGCGCGGCGACGTTCAGCCCCTGCGCCGCTCGCGACGGCGACAGCGTCACGCCCCAGGTCCCGATCGATGACTCCGTCTCCGTCGGCACCGCGACGGAACTCTCGAGCGCGACCGCGACGCGCGCCATCGAGAGCGCTTGCCGCCGCCCGTCGACGGCGTCGATCACCGCGCGGGCCGACGACGCACCCGTCGAAGGGGCGCTCCCGGCGAGCGGCCAGGGATCGGCGACCGCCGCGGCGGGCGGACGGGCTCCGGGACCTTCGTCCGCACGCAGGGCTCGGTCCCCGGCGACAGCGAACGCGACGACGAGACCGCCGACGACGCACGCCACCCACGAACCGGAAGCGCGTGAGCTCGCGCCTCCTGGAACGGAATTGCGGGAGGTCACTTCTTCCCCGCCGCGTCGAGCGAGACGCGAATCTGTTCGGAGATGATCGCCGTGACGTCGTCGGACTTCGGCTCGGCGGCACCGAAGAGACGGAGCAGGCGGCGTGAGCCACCCACGTTGCCGTAGAACGCCCAGCGACGGCGCTCGCCGACCCGCTCGCACGTCAACGAGTACCAGACGGGGGTCGGGATCTCCGACGAGGCGGCGCCGAACGTCAGGACGGTGAAGCGATGAAAGGGCACGCCGGTTTCGAGTGGCTCCCCCTCGCAGCGGAACACGACGAAGCGGACGTTTCCACGATCCATTGGAAGGGTCACGTCGCTCGCGAGCGCCTGTTGATCCTGGCCGACAGCCGCGAGCATGGCGACCACGACCTCGCCCACGGGATCGGCGTGCCGGGTCGCGAACGCGGCCCCGAGCCACGCGAGCGCGTAGCAACCCTCGGCCAGCCCGCACGTGGTCAGCAGGCGACCGACGATGTCGGCGGCGCCTTCGCCGCCGGCGCTCAGGCGAACGTACGTCCGCAGGCGATCCCGCCAAAGAAACGAGATGTTGGCCCCGCCGTCACCGCCCGTCTCGAACGGCAGCAGCAACTGGTAGGCAGTCAGCAGGTCGTGGAGGATGCCCACGTGATCCGGATGTGCGGCGTAGGCGCGTTCGAGCACTCGGGCCGTCGCCATCGCGAGCGGGTGCCGAGCATCGACGTCTGGCTCGCCGATCGCCCTTTCGAGCGCGGCGGACGCCGTCGTCCACAGTTCGTCGACGGCGATCGCGTCCTCGACAAGGCGTCGGGCGGTCGGGTACGCGGAAGCAGCGGGGACGATCGCGATCTCGATCGCGGCCATCGCGGACTCGGCGTCGGCGAAGTGAACCGCGAGTTCGACGCGCGATGTCTCCCCCTCGCCCGGATGGACGTTGGCCGAGTACGCGTGCGCGACGGTATCCGCTTCGATCACGAGGAACCGGTAGAGCGCGATCTCGCGTTCGGCATTGGTGTCCTCGAGTTTCGCCGAGTACGCCTCGACCGTCTTCCCGTTCGCCGTGAACGACTCCTTCATCTCGTACGTCCGCCCTTCCAGCCACGACCCACGGGGGTCGTCGGCGCGGGCGACGTGCGTGGCGCTCGCCGCGCCCGCCATCGAGACGAAAAGCGCCAGGGCGATTCGGCGCAGCGACCGACGGGCGTACGACATGACGGGGACTCTACCGATCGGGGCGGGGCGAACCCCAGGCCGTCTACGCAGACGCCGACAACCGCTTCGTCACCGACCAGAGGCGATCGACGACGCGCTTGACCGACGCCGCCTGCTTCGGGTCCTTGAGCGCGCCCTGCTCGTCGAACGCCTCGTGCGCGCGCGAGAGCGCCAACTGCTCGGGGATGACCAGCACGTCGATCGACGAGAGGATCGCGCGCAGATGGACGAGGCCGCGCAGTCCGCCGAGCGCGCCCGGGGAGGCCGAGAGCAGGGCCGCCGTCTTTTCACGGAACGCGACGAGGGATGCCTCGCCGGGCGCGGCCCGCGACGCCCAGTCGATGGCGTTCTTCAAGACCCCGGTGATCGACGAGTTGTATTCCGGTGCCGCGATCAGGAAGCCCTGGTGGGAGACCATCAATTCCTTCAGCCGCTTCGCATTGTCCGGAAGCCCGCCGCGCTCTTCGAGGTCGCCGTCATAGAGCGGCATCGGCAGGTCGCGCAAATCGACGGTCGTGATCGAGGCGCCCGACGCCTCGCCGAGCATGACGGCCGCGCGCAGGAGTTTCTTGTTGAACGAGGCTTCGCGAGTGGAGCCGGCGAACGCGAGCAGTCGGGGAGGGGCCATTCGCGTGAGAGTAGCGCGGAGTGAATGGGCGGCACCACCGGGGGCGCGGCGATGTCCCGAAAGCCGTACACTTCGCGCCGGAGCCACGTGCATGCGCCTTCATTGGATGGCATTCGTCGCGTTCTTCGCCTTCGCGCCGACCCACGTACATGCCGACGAGGAGGGCGAAGACGTCATCGAGCAACCGTCCCGAGCGCCCGGCGACGACACGGTCTTCCTGCGTCGAATCGTGGATGCGTCCACGGGTCGCCCCGTCGCTGACGCGCGTGTGGACCTCCATTGCGAGGTCCCCCACCCGGTCCCGGGCGCAAGGCCGCCGGTCGCCTCGGCGAAGAGCGGCCCGGACGGATGGGTCCACATCCGCAAGGCCGACCTCGATCGCAGGATCGCCGATGTCTATGGCGAGCCGACCTGGGCGTACGTCGAGGCACCGGGGCTCGGGCCCGATGCCGACTTCAAGGCCTTTCTCGACAAGGACTGGGAACTCACCCCGACGGCGTCGCGCCGCATTGCGCTTCGCGATCTGCTCGATCGGCCCGTGGCGGACGCGCTCGTCGGATTCCTGCTCGGATGCGGGCACACACCGGATGTCCTGACTATTCGCACGGACGCCCACGGGGACGCGACGATCGACCGCGCCTCCGAGAGCGGCTTCGGACAAGTTTGGGTCGTGAAGGACGGTGTCGAGTCGAAGTATGTGGAGGACGCCGCATACTTCCCGTGGCAGCGACGGCGTTCCGTGACACTCGATTGGGCCATGACCGTCGAAGGCACGGTACTGACTCACGACGGAAAACCCGCTGCGGGAGTCGCCGTCGGTCATCCGAACTACCACCGGGGGCCGTGGGCGATCTCGGGTCCGGACGGTCACTTTCGCCTGATCGGTTCGGACATTCGACCCGGCGACAACCTCCAGGTCGAATCGGGCGAGTATCCCGTCGGCCCTGCGAGCGCCCCGCGGCCCGATCTCGTCGCGTGGACCGTTCCCGCACCGCCGCCCGGTCATCGAGCCGTGGTCCGCCTGCCCGCACCGGGCAAGGAGTCCGACGAGGTCCCCGCTCGCGTCCGTCTCGTCGTCGAGGTCGATCGCGAGCAATGGCCGGAGGCGTTTCGTACGTCCAATGTCGGCGTCCACGCAGTCCGCATCGAGGACGGCTGGACGAGCGTCGGCTACGTCGGAGAACAGGGTGTCGCGCTGCTCGACGTTCCGAAGGGTCGGTACGCCGTCGAAGCCCTCGGGCGCCGGGCCGATGGCGAGATCGTGTGCTCGCGATTGCGGGTCGAGGTCGACGTGCCGGCGACCGGAGGAGCCTACGTCCGAGTCGAACTGCCCGTGCCCGCGATGCTCCACGTGTTCGGGGCGCTACGGGAGGCGAAGGAGAGGACGGTCGAGTTGATCGGCGAGGGCGAGAGACAGATCCTCGAGCCGGAGGAAGGCAGGATCGCCGTCGACGCGCTGGTCCCCGTCGGACGAACTCTCGCGCTGCGCATCACCGAGGATGGCCGTACGCGCATCCAGCCCGTGCGCTCGTTGCTCGAGCCCGGCGAAGAGTACGAAGTTCGCGTCGAGTCACCGCCCCCCCTCGAGCTCCGCGCACACCTCGTGGGAACGGACGACAAGCCCGCCGCCGGCTGGCTCTTCGAACTCGGCCGTGACCGGCAGGAACCGATCGACACGAGGTCGACGCCCGACGGCCCCACGACTTCCGAGCACAAGCTGACGGTGCAGTCCGGCGCCCGCATCACGTGGGTCGCGTGGCCGGAAGACGCGACGAAGTTCCAGCCCTCGTACGTCGTAGTCCCACCGAAGAGCACCGATGATCAGACCGTCGACATCGGCGTGATCCGCCTGACGCCGAGAACACCGACGCTGCGCTTCGAACGCCGCGACGGAACGCCGCTCCTCGGCGTCGTCGCGCGCATCACACATGGGACGCGCTCCGAAGAGCGCCACGCCGGAGAAGGCGCGTGGAACTCCACGATCGTCGACCCGTGGGAATCGCCGGGCTTGCTGGTCGAAGGCGCGATCGTGCGCGTCCTCTACGTCGATGCAGAAGGGAAGACGCCCGAACCCACGGTCGCCGAATTTCCGATGGTGCGCCGGCTCGACGGGCCCGGTCCGTGGACGCTTCGCCGCGCCGAAGGATCGTTGACCGTGGAGCTCGCCGGCGGCCCCGACGGGCAGCCGACCGCGTGGAAGGTGCTCCTCGACGGGCACGCGTACGACGGAGAACGCGAGTCGGCGCCGTTGCGGCTCATCGGCCTCGAACCGGGTCCGCACGAGGTCGTCGTCGAAGCGAAGGGCTACGTTGGTCGGCGGCTTCGTTTCACGCTCGCCGCGGGCGAGTCTCGCACGTGGAAGGCAACGTTGAAGGTCGCGGCGAAGCCCCGCTGAACGCATCGTGCGAGAACGCCTTCGCCAGGCATCGTCACCGTTCGGTGACGCCGCGCCGTCAGCGTTCTGCGGG